>DUPO01000160.1 GCA_012838275.1 Spirochaetales bacterium | reverse complement strand
TATTCACTATTTATCATATCAAATTTATTGACACATGCAATATAATATATATTTATAATAAATATTATATTGTATGCTCTGTATAACTAATGTATATTTATTAGATATACAATAAATATACATATCAAATTTGTTGATATAGAAAATATAGACTTACTTTTAAAGAGTAAGAAGCAGATAAGATTTTTATTGACTATTTTAAGCTGTTAAAGTATTATTTATTAACAAATAAAACACTTTTTATAAGATTTGATTAAGTTGAACAAATACCATTGATTGAACAAGTGTTTGAACATTTGGCCTATTCCACAAGGAGACAACATGGTAACCAGTGCGCCCTTCACCCTATGCAGGATCACCCGATCAGAGCGGATGTATTGGTATGCCCTCTTTAGAAATCCTGAAACGGGAGAAAGGACAAACAAAAAAAGCGTGGAGAAGATCCGTAAGGAGTTGGGAATCATTTCCTCAAGTCCCATACGAAGACGTGACGAAGCTATCATCATATGCCAGAAAGCCTTGGATGAAGGCATTATCTTTGGGAAGAGAGAACCACTTTCGCTCTACTCTTACTTGAAAGAGTTCTTTGACTGGGATACCAGCCCGTATGTAGAGAGAAGGAATCTCCTTGATCCCGGAAGCATCTCCAAGGACTACATCGCTACCCGCCAAAACCTCATTTCAAACCATATTCTGCCTCGTATCAACACCAATCTGCTCTTATCTACAGTAACACTGAACCAGCTGGAACAAATCCAGCTCTCTTTGGTAAAAGAAGGCAGATTGGCATCATCAACTATCAATATCTGTATGGGAGCGCTCTCTTTGGCTCTTGGGGAAGCACAGAGACGCGGACTGTTGCCTGGTAACAGAACCTACAAAGTCAGAAAACTGAAAAGTATGCATAAAGCCCGAGGAATTCTCAGTGAACAGGAACTGAAGGATTTTATGAAATACTTGAAAAGTGATGGTGAGAGGAGGATATATCTCGCTTGCCTGCTTGCCTTACTGACTGGCATGCGTAGCGGGGAATTGCGTGCTTTGCAGTTTGGTTCTATTGGTGATGGTGTCATTACTGTAGACCAGGCATATGCTGACAAAGCTGGACTGAAAGTTCCCAAAGGCAAAAAGACAAGATATGTCCCCTGCCCCGTATTTTTATGCGATCAGCTCAAGGATCTGATGATTTCAAATCCAAAGCCAAACCCTCACCATCTGGTTTTTTGGAGCAAGCGCGGTGGGGGTTTTGTCTCAAGCCACTATTTCAGCGAACGTTTTCAGCAGGAACTAGCCAATTCCAACATCCTCACAATAGAAGAGATCAAGGAGAGGAACATCACTTTCCACTCCTTGAGGCATATGGCCAATACACTTTTACGAGGTTCGGTTGATGAACATGTGTTACGCATGACGATCGGACATAGTAGCGAGCAACTCTCCGACCTATATACCCATCTAAGCCAGCGAGGGATGAGAAGCGTTGAATTGGCACAACAGAACAATATCCTGCCCTTATTGGGCGAAGAAGGGTTCTAGTATCCTTCCCGCCTGAGATAGCGTGCAGTAACGCTTTGTTCCTTATCAAGTATGTTTGGCAATGGCCCCTCATAGAGAAGATTTCCGCCTTTCTCCCCACCACCCGGGCCCAAGTCAACTATCCAATCTGCTTGTTGGATCAGTTGCAGGTTATGTTCGACAACAACGAGTGTAGCTCCCCTTCGTACGAACTCATGGAGCAGAAGGATGAAATGCCCCACATCCTGCGGGTGCAGGCCAATGGTAGGCTCGTCCATGAGGAAGAGTGTCCTGGATGTTTCCTTTGGCATCCTAGTCAGGGCTTTTGCCAGTTTCAGACGTTGGGATTCGCCTCCTGAGAGGGTTGGCAGTGTCTGTCCTATTTCCAGATAGCCAAGACCGACATCCTGTAGGATGGTCAGTCTGTGCTGCAAGGCCCATGAGCCTGTAAACAGCAAGGCAGCCTCTTCGACGGTGAGTTGCAAAACTTCATGGATTGAAAGGCCCTTATACTGTATTGAGAGGACTTCCTCAGTGAACTGCCTCCCTTTGCACAGGGGGCAAGGTATCTGCCTCTCTTCGAAGAACAGCAGGTTGCTGGATATAAAGCCCAATCCCTCACACTTTGGACACCTGCCTCCAGGTGAGTTAGCTGAGAAGCTTTTTGCAGAGAGTCCCGAATTGCCGGTTTTCGCCTCCTTGGCAAACAACTCTCTGATAGGTGTGTAAAAATCCATGAATGTGGCTACGGTCGAACGCTTCATCGCCCATGGCGGCGGCTGGTCAATGATCAGTATCTCGTCAAAATGTTTGGAAAGGTTTTCGTCTTTGGCTAAAAGATCGAATACCAGTGTGCTCTTTCCCGATCCGGAAAGACCGGTCACGACGGTAAAGCATCCCAAGGGGAAGTGTGCGTCAATATGCTTGAGATTGTGAAGAACGGCGTCAAGCACACTCAGATACCCCTTCTCTGGTTTCCTAGGGATCCTCCCCACTCTATTCTGTTCCTTCAGATAGGAATGTATGACTGATGAAGGATTGTTCAGAACATCTCGTAATGATCCGCAAGAGAGAAGACGCCCTCCCTTTCTCCCTGCCCCCGGACCCAGTTCAACTATGGTATCGGCCTCTTTGATTACCGATGGGTCATGCTCAATTACAAACACTGAGTTTCCCCTGTCACGTAACATCTTAAGCTTGCTGAGTAACTCCTGCGTGTCACTGGGGTGCAGACCGATGGTGGGCTCGTCGAGGATGTAAATCATTGAGGTGAGTTCCGATTCCAGAGCTGATGACAAGCGCAGTCTCTGAGTTTCCCCGGCACTTAGGGTAAGTACCTGCCTGTCCAGACTCAAGTACCCCAATCCTACCTGGCTGAGGGTTTTGATTTTGGTGGACAGCCTGAGCAAGTAAGTCCCTATCAGGAGCTGCTGGTGCCCATCCAGGGTCATCGCAAGCTTTTCCAGCCATTGCAAAAGTGCCTGAAGACTCAATTGCGAGAGTTCGGGTAGCCTGGTTCCCATAACCGTTGCAAAACGGGAGAGCGGGTGAAGACGCTCCCCCAGGCAGGCCGGACACGGTCTTTGGACCAGATACTCCTCTGTCTCTCTGGTAGGTCTCTTATGTTCGGAGAGCCTGCGAAGCAACATGGTACGGACACCTTCAAACTTGCCCTCCCGAACTTTATTTTGTGCTTGCTTGCAACACTCCAGCTTCTTGAACTCTTCGCTTTCGCTGCCATACAGCAACAAGGTCCTCTGGGCAACGCTGAATTCGCCAACTGGAAGATCAATTGCTTCAGGTAGCCCATAATAGTTGAGTGACTTGTTGAACAGCTCTATCGCATACTCCTTGAAGCGATGTTTCCAAACCTTCACAGCCCCATCCTTGAGAGAGAGCCTCTCATCAAGCAGAGAGGCCAAGTCTACATCCCAGACAATACCCAGTCCCTGACATGTCGGACATGCCCCCTCCTCCGTATTGAAAGAGAAATGCGTCACCGTTAACTTTGGGAGTTTCTCTTTGCACGAGGGGCAGGTTGTAAAAACCGTAAGGGAATCCTTTGTCCTTACTATTTCCTCGGGACTGGTGTCTTGCGAAAAAGATGTGCCACAGTGATCACAAGGACGCGAAGCGAGCTTTTCATAGATCATCCGCAATTCGGTATAGATATCCGTTACCGTACCCACTGTGGATCGGGGGTTCCTGTTCCGATAGGTTTGTGAGATATGTATCGCTGGGGAGAGGTGCTGTATCGACGTGACTTTTGGTTTGGCAATACCGAGAAACCCTATCGCCTCAAGATACTGACGCTGGGACTCTTGGAAAATCACATCAAACAAAAGTGTAGATTTGCCTGATCCGGAAACGCCGGTGAATATCACAAGCTGGTCACGTGGAATGGCTAGCGATATGTTTCTGAGGTTTTTTTCGCAGGCTCCCTGAATGATGATGTGCTTTTCCATCCTCCTATTCTAGGAAGTGAGAACTCATCGGGCAAGAGTTTTGGATGACATATTTTCAACTTTGTGTAATTTTAACAAAACAAGCGATCAGAATTTCATGATCGTCTCAATCATTGGGATTTATATTTTAGACACCTAATGGATTTAGTATGAATCAAGGTATTCTATCAGTGCATAAATAATGGAAAAACACGGGTTGAACGCATGAAATGCTGTTTTCGGAGGGTCAACTAGTTTCATTGGGATGTATGTCATGTTACAGTTTAACCAACTTTTTTATATGAGGCTAAAGGAGACGAGATGAAACTTGCAGTTCTTAGTGATATCCATGGAAATTTCAGGGCACTGGAAGCAGTGCTACAAGATGCCAAAGGACTAGGCGTCGACCACATATTGTTTCTTGGAGACCTTGTATTTATGGGCCTGGATCCCCAACCATGTTTTGATTTGTTGCTGTCATATAAGCCTTTGGTTACGATAAAGGGAAATACGGATGCTCAGATTGAAGGGGTGAAAGCGATCAAGCCGAATGATGAGGAAGAAAAGCTCTGGAGAAAGTTTGTCCGCTATACGGATATCCGGCTCAAACCTGAAACAAAAACAACCATCAAGTCATGGCCAATTGTCCAACGGGGGGAGATCGGAGAGGATCCCTTTATTTTTTGTCATGGGAGCCCCTACTCTTTTGATGAAGCCATCACAGAAGATATCGACCCGAAATCCGAACTCTATAGAAAACTCATGGCAGAGGATGCATCTGTAATCCTTTGCGGACATACCCATATCCCGGCAGATTTCATGCTTGGTGATAAGCGCATAATCAACCCTGGTGCTGTGGGTTACTCTTTCGATGAGGATGTTCGCGCTTCATATGTTTTTATGGATATCCATAGCAATAGAATCAACGCCATTATCAGAAGAGTCGAATATGACCGCGAGTTGTACATGAACGAAGTCAAGCATGCAACACATAGCTTCAAGTATTTTTCCAGTGTGCTCTATGCTTTGGAAAATGGAAGGCCCGATCCCGATTACTAGAGTGTCACGATTGTCTTGATTAGGTAGGAAGTGTAAATGAGGTATATAAATACCAGGAAGGTTCCTTCAAATCGATTGATCCTTCCCTTCCTGCCTCGAAATCCATATCCAATTACAAACAATGAAACGGTAAGGAGAGCCATGAGGGTCATATCCCTGTAGACAATGGTACTTTCCACGGCAAAGGGATGGATCATTCCTGCAATTCCAACAACCCCTAGAGTGTTAAACAGGTTTGATCCGATTACGTTGCCTATAGCTATATCCGGCTCCCCTTTCTTGGCTGCTATAATGGAAGCGGCCAGCTCGGGAAGCGAGGTTCCTACAGCAACCACGGTAAGACCTATAATGCTGTCACTCACTTCAAAGTACCGGGCGATCTCAACCGCCCCGTAAACCAAAAGTCTTGAACTGACTATCAGCACGGCCAGACCGGAAACAAGCATCCATAGTGATTTCTTCAGGGAAAAATCAGAAACAAGGCTTTTCTCAACTTGAATGGCCAAGGTGTCGGGGTTCTTCTTGATACCTTGGATAATCGACCATGTCATGAGGAAAGCAAAAAGGACCAATAAATAGAGAGCATTCCAAAAAGATAGGTACAGGTCCATCAAAAGCAGAATAGATATCCCTGTGACAAAAGTCAGTATTGGGAGTTCTTTACGCAAAATGGCCGAATGGACCCTGATCGGTCCTATCATGGCTGTAATACCGAGAATTAGGGCTATGTTGGCTATATTCGAGCCGTAGGCATTGCCTAGGGCAATTCCAGGATTTCCTTGCAAGGCTGCAAAGGTGGAGACGACCATCTCAGGGGCTGAGGTACCAAACCCAATAATGATCATACCAATGAGAAGGGGTGGCATGCCAAAATATTTGGCGGTCCGGGAGGATCCGTCGACAAAACGATCTGAACTCCACAGGAGAAGCAGCAGGCCCCCAATTAAAAAAACAATTGCTATAGGCATAAAAATCCTTTATCAGGTATAAAAAATAAAGGATGCAACTGCGGAAGCTGCATTCTTACGCTTATCCTAACACGATGGGAAGAGTAGCCACAACCAGGGACAGCAAATATTTTGTCGATGATGCATATATTTCCCATAGTAGAAGAGCGTGGGTATGACCTCCAGCTTTCATATGGGCATATTCACCTTCCGGGCCTGGAGATAGCAGTATCAGAGATCGAATCCCACCTTCACACTCTCAAACTGTTTTTTCATTAATTCCAAAGTCTTTTCAAATAACCTCACATCTTCAAGTTGACGAGCAAAACAATTTATCATGTAGATATGTGAATACTGTTGTTGTGTGGTTTCGGCATTCTCAGCCATTACAAGCACTTCTTTTATCAGGCTACGAATCTGCTTCTCATCAAGAAACGAGGTTACATTATTGAAAATTGAAGAGCGCAGACCATATGTATCACTCTGACAGATCCTGAGCACCGAAGCAAATATACTGTTTTTATCCTGACATGAATCGGCATATCTGATAAAAAGATCCTTTGCATCCAGAAGATAGACTCCGGCTATGACTCCCTCGGCGTCTTTGCACTCTCCATATATCCGCTTATCCGTCTCATAGAACTCAGCTAACAGATGCAATGCGGAGCAAGGTCCTTCAGTAGTTGTTGTTATGGTAGCGAGGATTTGAGTCAAGGTTGCAGCATATGCAAACGAAAGGTCTTTTTCTAGGGTTGTGGGGATGAATTTTTCTGAGGAAATATGTCGCCTGTAGCGTGTGCTGTTGGTTTTTAGGTCGGGCATCTCATCCTTGTGCTCGTGGTACTCAGAGGCTTTTTTGAAAACCGCTACTAGTACCTCATTCCTGACTTTTGTGAATTCATTGTCATACTGAGTATTCATGAGGCTTCCCTCCTTTTTGCAAAGCATGCAAATCGCCCATGATCTCCCCTGTTCCTCCTACTATGATAGCATACGGAAATGTAAGGTATAGAGCTGATCAAATCAGCCAGTCAATTCAGATAATATTTACCCTATCCCCAACAACTCTATCCACCCCTCATACAGCATGACCATCGCCATGGTATCCAGCTCACAATACTTCAGTAGGGCTTTTCTTATCTCCTCCCGTTCGTAGTCTCCCATCTTTTCAAACTGCATACGGGCGTAGGCGGTAAGGGCAGCCCCACCATCACGCAACTCATCATCACTGCTGAGCAGGTGCATATCCTTGTCTGAGATATCGCTGAACATCTTGGGCAATTTCTTGTAGGGATCAACAACAACACCATCTTTGAAGGTGAGCCACCTCCAATCCTTGAAATTGAGACTTTGAATTCCCCCCTCTGCACCATAGATGGGCTTGGAGTACTTTTCCTTGAGATACGGTGAGCTGTTCAGGATTGCCGGCAGCACCTGTTTGATGGAGTTGGACCCATTGGTTGCAGGATCATAGTAGTAGCGCTTTACCAGCTCCCACATGTCCACCATCGTCCTGTTTCCTTCCCACTGCTCGTCTGAAGACTTTACTGATGTGGTTATGCTCCTGATGAAGGCACACAGCTCGCCACCGTCTTTAATTTCCTCTGTATCGGTCTGTATCTGGCGGTAGATCATATTGAGATAGGTGTTCTCATGGTTGGAGTAGCGGAAGATGGATCCCTTGTCGCCCTCAAGTTGTCTTTTGAGCTCGCGAATAAACTCGTAGTTGGGAAAGAAGCCCGGGGTGGTATTCAAGTACTCTCCAACATGTGTGATGGTCCCATCACGCTGAACTGTATGGTGGGAGAACTGGAAGGCGATGCCTTCATAGGGCCGTCTGCCTTTGTTGAACGGTATGGCTGCCATACTGGTCTCAAAGTCTATGAAGTGCAAGGGGAAGGTCCAGCTGCCAATCTCTCTTGCCAGATTTTCCTTATCGACCCAAACGCTTGTATCACCCTTCTGGCTTTTATGAACCTGGAGCCACTGCCTCTCACTTGATGAAACACCCGGTTTGCCATCAGGTCTTGGGTTTATGTCTCTCTCTGAGACTTTCGACAGCCTGATCTTGCCGGCCTCAATAAGCTCGTCTTTTTTTCTGAAGTTCCATATGTCAAAGACTGTAGGAGAGAGAAAATCCTCTTCAACCCACCCTAGCCTCTCCTTCCAGCACTCCTTCTTTCCGCTGATGAGGCCCATCTGTTCCTCTTCAGGTGTCGTAGTGAATTCGCAGGTAGCGCACGCAGATGAGACGGCAGAGGGTATCTTGGTATCAGAGGCATACTGCTTCGCATAATAGGTGACCCTTTCGGTAAAAGGCATGCCAAGGTCCTGCTCCCCATCCGTCCCCTCATAGATTTGTCTGCACAGGTCATCAACGTTGACCTTACAAAGAATCGGTGAAGAGAGATCTTCATCTTGTATGGTATCGGCAACACGTACGGATTTCCTTCCACTACTGTCTGTTACCAGACGGAACTTCTGGTTAAGCCCGTCAGTCGGGCAAAAAGATGAAGTATCGGCCATCATAAGGTGGGCAGATACCGTATACTGGGGCAAAGCCTGGCGTATGACGTATTTCTGGAAGGCAACATCGTAGAGATAGCTTTTCCAACCCTGTAAGATGGTTCCGTCTTTCTTAGTAAAGGGGGGTCTTTTTTTCCCGTCATAGGATTTGGATTTAACTTCAAACAAAGAAAGATGGTTTCCATCCTTCACCAGAATATCTGCACGTATGAAAAGCGTATCTGATGCAATTGCCGCCTCGTAGATGACAACCTTTTCAAGCTGTAACAACGTATTGGTCTCTTCCAGGGATTGTGCATAGTCCAGGCTTTTGATGTCATGCCCACCTGGGAAGTAGAGCTTTGCAAGCTCCCCTACCTGAAAGCCTCCATCAGCAAGAGCCAGAAGGAAGGAGTCATCAAGATTCTGGTCCGCATACTCCTTTTTTTTGGTATAGAAGAGTTTGGCAGGACACTCAGTTGCAAGCTTGAACCGTGATTTGGTCAGATAGCGTACTTGTGCCATTGAAGGCCTCCCCTCTAATCACCTGTTTCCACCCTCCTGCATCCAGGACCAGAAAGGAAGCTCCTTCCACCAGATGAGGGGGTAATGGTTATCTGTGTGCTGATCATCTCCTGCATGGCAGACACGTGTGAGATGACCCCTATGAGCTTTCCGTCCTGTTGGAGGCTTGAAAGGGTCTTCAGAGCTGTCTCCAAGGAAGCCTCATCAAGGGTTCCAAACCCTTCATCAAGAAAGAGTGAGTCCACCCTCACCTTCCTACTCGCCATCTTGGAAAGGCCCAAGGCTAAGGTCAAGCTTACTATGAAGCTCTCCCCGCCGGAAAGGTTTTTGGTCGACCGCACCTCACCTGCCTGGTAGTTGTCTATGACGTTCAGTTCCAATGGTTGATCATCAGATCGGATAAGAAGGTAGCGATCACTCATCTTGGCAAGCTGCTTGTTGGCATGGCCTACCATCAGCTCAAAGGTAAGGCCTTGGGCAAAGTTTCTAAACTTCTTGCCATCGGCAGACCCTATCAGGGTGTGAAGCTTCTCCCATTTTTCCACCTCTTTCTTCTGCTTCCCTAGTGATTCCTGCTTGCTCTCAATTCGTCCTTTAGCCTCAATGTTTGCCTTGATCTTTGCCTTGTATTCAGCAACAACATCCCGGACTTCTTTCAATTCTGTCTCATTGCTAACAAATGTTAGCTGTAACTCACCAAGAGGTTTTATTGTGATGGCTTTAGCCTGTTCATTATCCAATCGAGCAGTTCTATCACTCCTACTGGTCTTAAGCGCTGTCTGCCTGTCATCAAGGGTTTTAGCCTCTTGGGCAAGACGATTACGTTCAGCAATAGGGAGTCGGAAAGAGAGAAACTGCTGTTCATCGGAAAACCCGATGGAAGAGAGTTTCTCTAAAAATAGATCCTCCTTTGCTTGCAACTGGGGCTTCCGATTAGAAAGAGAGGACTCTAAGGAACCTATTTTGGTTTTGGAAGTGCTGACTTGCAGTAAAAGATCAGCACTAGCCACCCTAGCCTCTTTTTCCTTAGCTTCCGCTTCCTTGATTGCCTTGGCAAGCTTATCTTCTTCACTATCGGGATCCTTGTCCTCATACAGTTCGTGTCTTGCTACTTTCGCATTGCCAAAGGATGCTCCAAGTGCCTTGAGTATCTCTTTCTTCTCTAGCAAAGCACCCTCGTGCGTAGCGATGATCCCCTCAAGGCGCTGCAGCTCCCCCTTGATGGTACCAATGTTCTCCTCAACACTCTTTTGTTCCTTTTCCTTTGTTTGCCAGGCGTCCCTTCGTGCCTGGAGTGAGTCTATCAACAGAGACAAATCATCTGGCACCTCAGAAATACCATAGGGGATAAGATTCTGTAGAAGTGCTTCTTTCATCTCGGCAAACAGCTGCTGAGCTTCCTTGAGAGCAGAAACATGAGTGTCATAGGAAGTTTGTGCACTCTCTTTTGCATGTATGGCAGCGGACTCTTGTTGTTTTTGGTCGCTAAGTGCTGTACTGGCATCACGTTCTTGAGAAGCCAAGGCCTCCAGACCTGTTTCCAGATCTTCAGCATCAGTAATTATCTTTGTAAGGGCGGTTATCGTATCTTCCAATTCGTCAGGGACAGGAACGTTACCCAAAGCAAAGGGGTGTTCCAAGGCTCCACACAGCGGACAGGCCTTACCGTCTTCCAATTTCAATCGATACTCTTCCAATTCGACAATCTTATGCAAATAGACCATTTCACGAAGAAGAGTCTCTTTCTCAGTCCTATACTCTCGTAGAAGCTTACCGCCCAATAGAGTTGAGAGCTCTTCTCGTTTTGCCTGAAGTTCAGATGTAAGTGCTGTATGCTTTTTTACAAGGGCATCACTTTTCCCTTTGCAGGTTGCAAGAGCTTTTTCTGCCACTTCAAGGGCCTTAGTTCCTCTAATCTTTTCCTCTTCTTTTTTAGCAATCTCTCTCTGTTTGGTTTCCAAAGCTTGTATCTGACCCACTATACCTGTCAGATCAGTTACCAGGGCCCTATCATGGGCATGTTCAGCGCAATAGGTGTGAATGTCAGAAAGCTTTTTCTGTTGCTCACGCTCCTTCTTCTCTTCAGCTTCTCTCTTTGTTGTGCAGACTCCAATAGAGGCAACATCTTTAGCTATTGAAGTGGTACTCTCGTCGATGCTTGCTGCAATTTGTGCTATCTTCTGGTCCAAAGCACGAACGGCCTTGATTATCGGAGCACCATCCTGTTGTGCCTTCTTGGCTTGTTGAGTCTGTTCTTCTGCATTGGCAAGAGTTTGAAATCCTGCATTAGCTTGAGTTTCCAAGGCAGGAAGAGCGTCCATTTCTCTTGTCAGGGAGGCTTGATCTTCTTTCTGTTGCTTACGCAACTCAGAAAGAGTTGCATGGACCCCTTCCAGTGTAGCGGCTTTTGTAGCGTGTTCTAAGATAATGCGCTTAGGAGCAAAGACAAGCATATCGGCCTCAAGCCTTGTCTCCTCTTCGTCCAGGTCTTTGATCTCCTTCTGTAACTGCCCTATACCGGTAAGCCAAGCAATTGCCTTTGTAAGATCAGTGACCGAGTTGCGCAGCTTGTTCTCTTCTTGTTGCGCTTGAGCTAGGGCCCCTTCAAGAGCAAGCTCCTCTTCTTGAGAAAGGATGAGGATGCCTCGGGTTTCAGCTTCTAGGCTCGAAAGATTCGTTTTCTCATCCCGTAACCTCTCATGGACGCCAATGGAGATGTCTGAGTAGATCTTGGTCCCTGTTATCTGTTCAAGTATCTTGGATTTCTGTTCCACGGTTGCTTTGAGAAAGGTATCAAAGCCACCTTGGGCTAGGAGGATGGAGCGGGTAAACCGATCGAAGTCCATGCCGGTCTTCTCCTCCACTGCAATGAGCACTGAGGTAAGCTTGTTTTCCAAGACCTTCTTTTCGCCATCGAACTCTGCTATTTCATGCCTTGGGCTCTGCAACTCGCCGTCTGCTTTTTTACGGGACCTGTGATGTGCCCAGTGACAACGATATCTTCCTGCTTGGGATGCAAAAACTACCTCTGCAAAGCACTCCCCTGTCTGACGGCTCATGATGTCATTGCTGCTTTGGGTAATCCTTCCGAGTCGTGGTGTTGATCCATACAAGGCCAGGCATATGGCATCAAGGATGGTGGACTTGCCTGATCCTGTAGGGCCGGTAAGGGCAAAGATACCATTGTAAGCGTACTCTGGGTCTGTAAAGTCTATATGCCACTCTCCATAGAGGGAGTTGAGGTTTTTGAATCGTAGTTCGAGAATTTTCATCGGCTTACCTTTTATTCTGCTTGTATGTCTTTTTCAGCAAGAGTCTGCACTATCTCATTGTATGATACGATCAGTTCAGCACGCTCTTCTTCAGGGACCTCTTCTTTTTCCAAGCACCGTTTGAAAACTTCTGAAGTATCAAGGTCCTCCAGTGTTTCATGTTCGTGCATGGCGTTGAGCACCTGATCATTGGTACGTTTGTTCTTGATGACGGTTATCACCAGTGAGGAGCCTTCCAAGAGTTCTTCGACCTGTTCACGGAGGTTAATTGCATCATATCCAGTATATTCGATTTCTAACCAGGCTGAACTTTCTTCCAGCTTGAGACGTAGTATTGCTTTTGTGATATCTTCCAGGGAACCAGTTATGCGTACCAGTTCCTGAAAGCTTGGGACAAGAAGGGCAGAGACCGTGGGTTCTGTTCCATTGAACTCCACCAGTACTACCTGTTTGTCCTGCTTTGTTTCCCCAAAACCCATGGGGATGGGAGAGCCGCTGTAGCGTATGTGTGAGATTCCTCCCACAAGCTGGGGGACATGCAGATGTCCCAAGGCGAGGTAATCGATGGATGGGGGAAACATATCACTGCCGACATGACTCAACGAGCCTACATACAGCTCGCGCACTCCATCCCCTTCGACAGTCTTTCCCCCTGCAGCAAAGAGGTGGCCCAT
>DUPO01000159.1 GCA_012838275.1 Spirochaetales bacterium | reverse complement strand
GTCGACAGGTTTCTTATGCGTCTTAACCACCTGTCCATCCCGTATAAGGACTCCATCTATATGGGTTCCACCCATATCTAAGCCAATAATCAAATTTAACTCCTTAATATATAATAGTATAGCCCAATCACCTTAAGTTTACAAGTTTGAGGATTCTTTCAATATTGAGGATATTGCATAAAGAAACACCGGCGTATCCCCTCAAGACTAGGAGATACGCCGGTGCGATACGAAAGGGCTCTGGATGTTAGGGCTTGTTTTTCTTCCTAGGAAGGAACAGGGCATTTACCGGATCGATCATGAAGGAGACTTGCTCCTCTTCCTTGAAAATTTGCATATTATTCGTATAAGGGATAAATGCTTTTATCATCTCATTGTTAGGAAGGGTAAGCTCGTATTCCACATGGCTTCCAACGAAAACCGAAGAGGATACAACTGCATTGAACGTTTCCTCCCCACCCTTGTATGGTATTACAGTCAACGACTCCGGACGGATGACGAGGGCGGCATCCTTTCCGACCTCATAGCTCTCCACGCTGCTGTCGATATGGTCGGGAATGATGCACCGGGCGCTGAAAACACCCCCATTGTGCGTCTGCACTCCAATGACATCCTCTGCAAGGGAGGTCACCTTGAGGTGTATGATATTTGCCTGACCGATAAAATCGGCAACAAAAAGGGACTGGGGGTTGCTGTAAATTTCAAATGCAGTGCCAACCTGCTCCACCTTACCCTTGTTCATGACTACAATCCTATCAGCCATGGAAAGCGCTTCACTCTGGTCGTGGGTGACATAGAGGCAGGTGATGCCCAACTTCTTCTGCAGCCGGCGTATCTCTGTCCTCATATGGATCCTCAGTTTGGCATCGAGGTTGGAAAGGGGTTCATCCATCAGCAACAGGTTAGGTTCCATGACTATCACCCGAGCAAGGGCGACCCGCTGTTGCTCCCCCCCGGACAGCTGACTCGGATAACGGTTTTCCGTATCCACAAGGCCTACCATCACAAGGGCATCCCTGACCTTGTCTCTGATGTCCTTGTCCTTCTCGCCGCGAGCCTTCAGGCCATATGCAACATTGTTATAGACGCTCATGTGAGGGAACAGGGCATAGTTCTGGAACACAAACCCGATCTTTCTCTTGTTCACCGGTGTGTTGGTCATGTCGCTTCCGCGAATTGTTATGGAACCGCTGGTAGGGAGTTCAAAGCCTGCGACCATTCTAAGGGTCGTAGTCTTTCCACAACCTGAAGGGCCCAGAAAGGTTACCATCTCCCCTTCTTCGACCTGGAGGCTCACCTTGTCGACAGCTGTTATATATCCATCATCCTTTTGGAATGTTTTCGTTACATCATTAAGATCAAGCGCCAATTTTTTCATAACTGATACTCTCCTGCTGGGTAAATTTTCTTGTACTCCATTTCATGAGTGCGAGCATTATTGCATCCACAACAAATACTATGATGATCAGGACTATGGAGAAAGCTGAAGCCTGTGAAAACTGCAATTCAGTCATGCTTTCCAGAATTCTGGTCGTCAGCAGTGTCCAGCGAACTGAAACCAGGAAAATGGTTGCACTGATTGCAGTCATCGAGTGGATGAACAGGTATCGCATCCCAGCAAGTACGGCTGGAATGATAAGGGGAATCGTCACATGGGTGAAGGTCCTCAATGAATTCGCCCCAAGGGAAAGGGACGCTTCCTCAAGGGCCGGATCAATTTGGGCCAGTGATGCGATGACAGATCGTATTCCTGTCGCATAGTAGCGAAATACGTAAGCAGCCACTAAAATAGCGAGGGTGCCTGTCAGCAGTATAGGCTTCTGGTTGAAGGCGATAATGTAGGCAATACCTACGACAGTGCCCGGAAGGGCGTAGTTGAGCATGCTGCCAAATTCAAAGAACCTTTTTCCGAAAAAGTTCTTCCTTTGGGCGATATACCCTATCACGACTCCAAGAATAGAGCCGATGACTGTCGAAAGCACTGCAATAAGCAGTGTATCCGTAATGGCTTTTTTCCCGTGGGCAAAGACATATTTGAAGTGTTGCAGAGTGACGGTGTTGTTGACACCCCACACCTTCACCAGAGAGCCCCATAAGATGATCGCATACAGGTAGAGAATGAACACTACGGTGATCGCACAGACTGCGCTGATAATGGCTGTCAAAAGATGGGGAAGCTTTCCAAAGGCAGACTTAGCCCCATTCTTGCCGGTAACCGATACATAGCTCTTCTTTCCAATAAGCACCCTTTGCAGGATAAATACCAAAAGCGCAGGTATGAGAAGCAAAAACGAGAGGGACGCCCCACCCTTCAGGTCAAACATTCCCGTTATCATCAGATACGCCTCGGTGGGCAGAACAGGGAATGTGTGTCCGCCTAAGATCAAGGGAGTGGCGAAATCGGCTAGGGAGGCACCAAAAAGAAGCAAGATTGAGTTACCTATCCCCGGCAGGGAAAGAGGGATGGTGATGGTACGGAACATCCTCCAACGCGAAGAGCCCAAAGAGAGCGCCGCATCATCAAGGTTTGCACTCATCGTATTGAGAACGGCGGTGATGACCATAAAGGCGACCGGGAAATAGGTGAGAGTCTCACTGATCCATGTCCCTATAAAGCCATATATGGAAAAGTCCGTTATCCCTAAAGCTCTGAGCAACATGCCATTTGGGCCCAAAGCGAGTGTCAGGGAGATACTGCTGGTGAAGGGGGGTGATATCAGCGGAAGGATCGTCACAGCTGCCAACAAGCCCTTAAAGAAGGGAGGAAGGGAAGTCCTCGTCACAGCCAAGGCAAAAATATACCCCAGGACCGTCCCGGTCACGGCAACCGCCGTGGCAAGAATAAGAGAGTTGTACAGGGCTCTGATGTTATAGCTTTTGCCCATGATTTTTATCAAATTCGTAAAACTGATGGAGCCGTCAACAACGAATGTGGTCGATAACAGCTTGATAATCGGCAAGAATATAAAAATTGCAAAGATAATCCAAATGGCCACAAGAGTTCCAAACAGCACCGGGTCTCTTTTTGCCATAGATCTTCTTGTGTGCTCTACCCTAGTTGTTGACACGATACATCCTCCTACATAATCAGAACATCGGGAGAGGCACACCGCAAACGAGCAGGGTACCTCTCCACGTTACATTTAGGTATCTACGTCACACTACTGTTGAATGACCTCATCAATCCAACGCTCGACCAGACGGGCCCTGTTGTCACCCTTCCACTCTGCCTGGGCTTCAAGCAATTTCACCTGGGACATATCAAGTGCTGGGTTTGTTACGACAACGTCAGTGCGGGTGGGGATATAGTTGATCAAATTCGCCACCATCACCTCACCAAGGCGCTTGGAAGAAGCCCAATCCATCAGGACTTTTGCCGCTCCGAGGTTTTTTGCTCCCTTTACAATACCACTGCCCTCGATTCCATAGGTTACCCCTTCTTTTGGATACGATACTGACAAGTCATACCCCTGCTGCTGGATATCAAGTGCATCGACTATGTAGAACACACCAGCTGAAGCCTGTCCGGTAGCAATAGGCATCGCCCCACCGGCACCGCCCTTGGTATAGAGCTGAATATTCTTATGAAGTTTTTTCTGATATTCATAAGCCTCGTCTTCACCGTAAACCTGTATCAGAGAATAGATCCTTTCAGTTGCAGTGCCGGAAGTTCTTACATCTGCCATCTGAAGTGATTGGCCATACCTGGGATCGGTAAGATCCAACCAGCTTGTCGGAACTTTAAGGCCCTTACTCTTGAGATACTCGTTGTTGCTCAAGAAGCAAAGGGGAATAATGCCAATACCTGTCCAGTAATTTTCTGTGGAACGGAATTTTGCAGGAATCTTGTCTGCTTCCTTGGGAGAGTACTGTTCAAACACCCCCTCAGGGATACCGGCTTCATAGGTATCTGCGGGACCTCCCCACAGCGCGTCTACTTGAGGATTTCCTTTTTCAGCAATAAGACGTGCCAGAGCTTCACCTGAAGAGAGCCTTACAAAATTTACGGATATGCCAGTATCCTTCGTAAACTCACTAAAAATCTTGGTGGCATATTTTTCCGGCATGATTGAGTAGACGTTTACTGTCTTGCCCACCTTTTCTGTCGTCTGCACCTCTTGTGCTCCAGCAGCAAAAATCGGCGTCAGGCACAACAGCACCATCAGAACAGAGAGTAGAATGTGTTTCATCTTCATTGTAATCCTCCTTTAGGATTGTAAGGGAGCACACTGCCCCTCCTACCAAAATACTACATATTCTCTATCTCCATTCTCCCATCTTCCGGGCATAATACAAGTTACAATACCGTAACAATCACTGCTCCTTTACGTCGGTAAGCATGTAACCGATCCCCCATTTGTTGATGATGTACCTTGGAGAAGCGGGATCCTCCTCTAGCTTCTTCCTTATCCTACTCATATTTACCTTGACCAACTCATCCCCCTGTATCCAATCCTCATTCTTCCAAACCGTCTGCAGGATCTTCTGCACAGATACCGGGGCATGGAGAGATTTCGCCAAAACCTCAAGTATCCTGAACTCTGTCGGGGTGAGGCTGATCATTGCATCACGCAAGTGGAGGCTATGCTGCTCAAAATTGATTTTCAACTCCCCTACAACCAGGACTTTTCCCTCAAACACCCGGGTCCTTTTCAAAACCTTCTCCACGCGTAGCAAGAGCTCCTTATAGTTGAAGGGCTTGGATACATAGTCCTCCCCTCCCACTTCAAGGCCTTCGATTATCTGGTCATCCTGATCATGTGAGCTTAAAAATATTACGGGGATGTTCATATCAACCAGATGGGTACAGACTTCCAGGCCGTTCAAACCGGGAAGCCCTATATCAAGGATCACAATATCCGGTTCCCAAGCAGATGCGACCTCTACAGCCTCATCACCTCTCAAAACAGAATTGACGACATACCCTTGCTGCTCGAAAATATAGGTGAGAAGCGAAAGGATATCTTTTTCATCATCGACCAGTAATATCTTTTTTTTCATCGTACTGCCTTTGCCGGAAGCGTAAATGAGACCATTGTCCCCTTGTCCTTCACACTTGTAATGTACACATGGCCCCCATGTTTCTGAATGATCTGCCTTGCTATGGAGAGCCCCAACCCGAACCCATCCTGATGTTCCTCGCTCGCCTGTTTCTCCTGATAGAACTCCCTGAACAGGTTCTCCCTCCCTTCCCCTACGACACCCGTCCCGTTATCGGTGATACTGACAACCACCTGCTCGTCATCCTGAGTCACTGAAATTACGATATATCCCCCCTCCTTGGTATGTTTTATTGCGTTGTGAATCAGATTTATAAATACCTGCCTGATCAGGGACTCGTCCCCCAAGGGGGTGCTTACCAGGGCAGGAAAGGTGTAGCGGATGGTTTGTCCCTTTATCTGAAGCAAGGGAGCGAAGAAAGCGACGACGTCCTGGGTAATGGTACGTATATGTATCTTTTCAATTTTCTTGAGTTCAAACTCCTTTTCAAATTTCAGGAGCATGAGCATGTTCTCACTGAATGTGATAAGTCTCTGTGTATATTCAAAGTTAGACCGCACGAATTGTTTCTGCTGCTCATTCAAAGGCCCCGGGACCTCCTCCAACAAGAGCGATCCGGTTGTTTGCATAACAGTCAAAGGGGTGCGTATCTCATGAGCAAGCATCGATTGCAGGGAGAGGCGGGATGCTGAAGAGGTTTTTCCTCCCCTCCTGCTTGCGAATACGAACACCCCTATCAAAAGCGTAAAGTTGAGAACGAACATACCGGAGAAGGGAAAGAACAACAGGCTTGCCAGCCCCGGCACCACCGAAGCGGAGGCAAGAAGCAGAAAGTTCTTTCTTGTTGGCCTCAAGTGAAGGGACAAGGTAACCCCATACATGATAAGGGCAACTGTGTTGTACATGACAAACCAAGGCGAAAGCGAGGAGATGGCAGTCGAGCTGAACGTCGAAAAGAGAAAAACTGCCGTATATGCAAGGAGCAGGGGCCTAGCAGCAAATAAGTCTTTTTGTGTATTTCTCTTTCTGGCCGCACCGACAGACGTCAGCACAAAAATGAGCAACAACAGGATGCTGAGAATCCAGGACATACCGGCTTGAACCGTTCCTTGCTCCCCTACAAGGATTGCCAGTGAGGCCAACAGGAATAGAAGGGAAGATATGGGCAGATACATCAGGTCTCCTTGGAATCGAAAAGATGAAAGGATGAGGGATGAAAGTGCATCAGCACTTGCTCCTTAACCTCGTACTCATCCACGAATGTGAGGTTATGGGGAACCACTACCCGGATAAAAGTCTCCCCGAACTCGACTTCATACTCAATCGAGTATCCGTTGAAGGAGAGCCCAGCTATCTTTCCAGGGACCTGGTATGCACTCTCAGGTGGATGATAGGAGCTCAGAGTCACGCTTTGCGGTAAGATAGCCACGAATACCCCGTCCCCTGGAAGGTAGGTACCATCACACTGGGCGGGATCCAATGCGACTTCCAAGTGATTGAAGGTCACTACAGCCTTTTCTGCAGTAAATTCCAGAATCTTACCATCATAGAAATTGGCATTCCCTATAAAGTCGGCAACAAAAGGGGTTCGCGGGTTGTTGTATACTTCACGCGGAGTCCCTACCTGTATTATGGCTCCCCTATTCATCACCACTACCCTATCAGGCATGCTCAGCGCCTCACTCTGGTCATGGGTCACATAGACGGTGGTGATTCCCAGAAGCTTCTGCATCTTCTTAATCTCCCGTCTGGTCTGCAATCTCAACCTCGCATCCAGATTGGAGAGCGGCTCATCGAAGAGGAGAAGTTCCGGCTTGAGCACCAGAGCCCTTGCCAAAGCGACGCGCTGTTGCTGCCCATCTGAGAGCTGATGGGGAAACCTATCCTCCGTGCCTACCAGATTGAGCATCTGGCACATCATCGCCACATCATGCTGAATGGTATCACGATGTTTTTTCCGCGCCTTCAATCCATAGGCAATATTCTCAAAGACATTCATATGGGGAAACAGGGCGTAACTTTGGAACACCATCGGGATGGTCCTCTGTTCCGGTCCGTTGTAGGATAATGAGACCCCATCCAGGAGCACCT
Organism: Spirochaetales bacterium; assembly: GCA_012838275.1. Classification (GTDB taxonomy): domain Bacteria; phylum Spirochaetota; class Spirochaetia; order Sphaerochaetales; family Sphaerochaetaceae; genus Sphaerochaeta. The sequence continues at coordinate 430 of DUPO01000159.1, read as the reverse complement.
CTCCGCTATCGGGAGGGATAAACCCTCCGATCATCCTAAGTGTCGTACTCTTTCCACAACCGGAAGGACCGATGATGGTGATAGCCTCTCCCTTCTGAACGACGAGTGAAAAATCCTTTACAGCCGTTATTACCTTGTTCCCGGCACATGCAAACGCCTTAGAGACGGATTTGAGCTCCAGATGAGGAACTCTCGATGTGTCTTGTTGATCTGCCAAAATGTATCCCTCTGCTTCTTCGACCTATCGTTTTCGGATAGTGGCCGAAACGACCTTTCCTATGGATAATCATATCATCCTTTTACGTGAGGATGGGAACCTTCTTTTTATACCCCCTCCTCCGATAGAAGATCACCTTACATGCAACCGGAAAGATCAAGGCGGCAGGGTTGAAAATCGGCGTATCTCCCTTTAGGGTGATACGCCGAAATG
>DUPO01000016.1 GCA_012838275.1 Spirochaetales bacterium | reverse complement strand
GGAAGTTGAGGATCTAGGCTACCCAATCCTTGAGGATGGCATACAGGCCCTTCCCTTCTGGAAGCATGGTGTGAGATTCTTTACCATAGAGGGCCCTAACAAAGAGAAGGTCGAGTTCAGCCAGATGATCTCTGTCCCCAATTTACCCATATGATATGATTAATCGTAAAAGTCAAACCGAGGAGTCTGACGGAAAAGACAGGGTTTTGGGCATAAATTTTTTTATCGGGTATGGTTTTCACATTACGGCTACCAAATTTGTATTATCCAAACATAGATATGATTCCAATGTCTTGGTTCAGATCCCATCATTTCCTATCATGATGAGGACCCGTTGTTATTTGGCCGATGTGGAATACGTTTCTCTTCGTGCTTGATTGATAGGGCTGCAATTGATATTACATGTTTGGATTAACTGTAACTGCATATTATGGAGGTATGTTATATGGTAAAAATTCCCAGAAGTGAGCATCCGAGACCAAATTTCCAACGGAGCAGTTGGCAATCATTGAATGGTCTTTGGGATTTCTCTTTCGATGCTCCTTTGTTCGATAAAAAAATCCTGGTTCCCTTTGTGTTTGAATCTTCGCTTTCCGGGATAGATGAAACGGATTTTCACGATATAGTCTGGTATAAACGGACATTCTCAGTACCTGAGGTCTATAAAAACCAACGGACACTGCTGCATTTCGGTGCAGTAGATTACGGGTGCACTGTTATGGTAAATGGGAAAACCGTCTCTTTTCATGAGGGCGGACAGGTCTCGTTTGTCGTAGATATTACCGGTGAGATTATGTTCGGCAAAGAAAATGAAGTCATCCTCAGGGTTTTTGATCATCATGCGGATCTTGAACAGCCCAGGGGCAAGCAGTATTGGGAGGAAGAACCCAAAAGTATTTTCTATACACAATCTACCGGCATTTGGCAGAGTGTGTGGCTAGAGTTCGTACCGGCCTCATATGTTGAATCGGTTCGGATAACACCTCTCTTTGATGAGAAATCTGTGCAGTTTGAGTATGAACTGCAAGGAGATCCCAATCTGTCCTTTGAAAGTGAAATATTTTTTGAAGGTGATCCGATCACTACTGTTTGTGTGAAGCCCAACGGGTTGAAAGGTAGTTTCAAAGTCCTGCTCCAGAACACTACTAATAAGTATTGGAACTTTTATGAGGATATGGTCTGGTCACCTGAAAATCCCAGATTGTTTGATGTGGTTTTTACCTTGAGATCAAAAGAGGCTGTTGTTGATACCGTTGCCTCGTATTTTGGCATGCGGAAAACATCCATTGAAAACGGCATGTTCCTCCTCAACAACAAGCCGTATTATCAGAAGCTTGTTTTGGACCAAGGGTATTGGGAAGAGTCTTTGTTGACAGCCCCTACTGATGAAGCCTTCGTTGAAGATATAGAACTTACGAAAGCGATGGGGTTCAATGGGGTACGTAAGCATCAGAAGGTTGAAGACCCCAGGTATCTCTATCATGCCGACCGCCTGGGCCTGTTGGTATGGGCGGAGATAGGGTCTGCTTACCACTACTCTGTCTCCTATGCCTCCAGGATGTATAGGGAATGGGAGGCCAGGGTACTCAGGGACTATAATCATCCTTGCATCGTCACATGGGTGCCGCTGAACGAGTCCTGGGGCGTACAGGAGATAGCGACAAGCAAAAGACAGCAGGCTCATAGCTGTGCTCTGGTGCATATGACGAAATCTTTGGATGAAACACGACCGGTCATCTGCAATGATGGTTGGGAGCACACCAACGGCGATATGTTGACTGTCCATGATTACGAAGGGGAGGTTGGGACATTTGCTTCCCACTACAAGGATCTGGAAGCTTTATGGGAGTACCGGCCAGCCGGCAAGGCCCATTACGTAGGTGGTTTCTCCTATAGCGGAGAACCTGTCATGGTCAGTGAGTTCGGAGGGATACAGTGTCTTGCAGATCAAAGCTCGGAGTCAGGCAAGAATTGGGGGTATACTTCAGTTAATTCGAGTCGTGAGTTTTCCGATAACCTGCATCTTTTGTTTCAAGCCCTGCTCAAGAGCAAGTTGGTTCAGGGCTATTGCTATACCCAACTGACTGACATCGGCACTGAAACGAATGGCCTGCTAACCATTGGCAGAAAACCCAAACTGCCGCTCTCCGTCATCAGGGGAATTAACAATGGGCTGCAGCCGGATCTGGAGGAGAAATAACTGAGCCGCCTGCGCTTCATGGTATCATTTATATCCGCAACCATCGTTTCAAGGTTGCGGATACACTCTTTTTGGACGATGATGAGATATGGACATCCTTTCTCAGTTCCCACAGGGTAGGGCATCCGAAGACCGCTTTATAGGGGGGCCGGGGTTGTCAGCTATGGAAGGGCAGGGAGTGTCGATTTCAGATACTAAGGGGGCAAACCGATGAAATTTAGCAGTGCATGGGTTGATGGGAAAAGGCATGTAAAGATTGAAACCAAGGAGCTGAGGGCTCCTGGACCTCTGGAAGTTGTCGTCAGGATCAAGGCATGCGGTATTTGCGGTACGGATTTGCATTTTTACAATGATTACCCCAATGGGGCCATAACCCCTCTTGGCCACGAAGTGGCCGGCTTTGTGGAATCATTTGGCAGCGAGGTTACTGACTTGGAGAGGGGGAGCAGTGTTGTGGTACAGAACAACATCGCATGTAACCGCTGTGATGCTTGCCTCAACCAGAAACCAGAGGCCTGTTCGGATATCAAGACCTATATGGACGACCAGGCAGGGATGGGGCAGTATCTCATAGTACCCCGTGCAATGGTCATCCCTTATGAGGGGCTCTCCTTTGCAGAGGCTACACTGGCCGAACCTATAACTGTAGCCTTGGACCTGTGTAGGGAGGCTGATGTCCAACTCTTGGATGATGTGCTTGTCATGGGTCCTGGGGTAATTGGACTCAGCAGCATCAGGCTGTGCCGTTTGCGAGGGGCCAGCAGGATTGTTGTCGTTGGCCATCACCTTGATACGGTACGGGGAAAGTATCGGGAGAAAGCGGCGTATGAGCTTGGAGCTGACTTGGTGGTCGACAGCGCATTGCCGAACTGGAAAAACGAAATCAAGGAGAAGTTTCCCAAGCTGTTTGCACGTGTGATCGTAACCTCTCCTCCCAAGACCATTGCTGATGGTATCGAGCTGGCGGGTTTTCATGGGCAGATAGTCTTCAATGGCATCGACTTTGCAGACGACCTGGTCAGCTTTAATGCAAATGATTTTCACTTTGCCAAAAAACGCCTTATCGCTTCCCATGCCATACCGAATTGGGGATTCCCCCAGGCTTTTGAGCTGTTGAAACAAAAACTCATTCCCCCTTCGCTGGTAATGACCCATACCCTTCCTTTTAAGGAGTTGGAAAGGGCTTTTACTCTCTTTGGCGATAGGGATCAAGAGGTCATAAAACCTGTAATACTGATCGATTGATCAGCTGTGGCAATAACTGACAGAAAAGAGGTATGTTTCTAGACTAGCGGACAGGCATGGATCAGGTTGATGAATCACTTGTATGTGTTCCGCATCCGAGCACCATAATCCGTACGAGACTGTCAAAATTGTGTAATATTCTTGAATTTTGTTGCTAAAGTGTAATGTTTAGTGTAAGGTTTTAATAAAAGGAGATAGAATGAGTGGAATGAAACAGGCTCTACCCAATGGGCCACTCTCTGTTATATTGATACAGGTCCAATATTCTCCAATAGTTCAGATCAAGGAGTATATACCAGCTTTTCAAGATAATGTGCGAAAAAATGGGTATCCTTTGTATACTCCGATGGAAACGGAAATCGTTCGTGTTGGCCGGCATGGAGAACCTGAAAAAGAAGTTTTTGAGCAATGGGTTTTTTCGGCTGCTGATACACAACAGACCATTATCCTTGATAGTGAAAAAATTACCTATCAGGTCTTTGATGTGCAATCCTATTCTTTTGATACTTTTCTTCAAGAGTTCATCTCTATTGTTAGTGGCCTTGACGAGATAGTAGACATTTCTGTTGTGTCGCGACTAGGGTTGCGGTATATCAACTCAATTCAAGAAAAGGACGATGCATCTTGGAAAAAACTGATAGCAAAAGAGTTCCAGGGGCCTTCATTTCCTGATAATATACTCTGGTTGGAGAAAGAATTAAATTCGTTTTCCATGCAAAAGGGTGTATTTTTAAAGGATATCAACATCAATAGTAATTTTAAACTGTTACTATCGCAAAACCCTGTCGGTTTGAAATATCCGCAAGGGATACAGAGGTTCCCCAATAATGAACCTGAGTTCTTTGAGTCAGGGTCCAAGGTAACGTTCCTAGACCTTGATCATTTTGTGGTTTTTTCCGCTGCACCAAAGCTTGAAGTTTTAAATCGTCTTTCTAGTATCTTTAAAGCTTTACACTCCGTAATCGAAGATGTCTTTTTTGAATCTGTGATTACAGCTGAGGCAAAAAAACTATGGCAGTAGTCTTTGGTCACTCAATATCTGACCCTCTGCTTGATAGCTCATATCCTCTCTATGCCATGGATGGAATTGCTGCATATGCCAGCTATAGGGAAGATGGTTCAACATGCTTGAATCATGCTGTATCTCCTTATTATTCTCATCCGGTTCAAAATGCTCTTGGGTCCTCTACGGAGTATAATTCTAACTTTATGCTGTGTTTTACTTCAGATAGACAACTAAACACAGCTTATCAGCATGTTTGTTCTTTTCAGTATCTTTTGAGCACTGACTATCTTGTTGAAAACCTTATTACCCCGAGGATTACTTCAAACAACTTTACCTTGAAAAGTCATAACGAACAATTCTCCGGGCTTGTTAGCTTTTTTGGTTTTAATAAAACAGAGTGGGCAGATATCTTCTCTGTTTCGCG
>DUPO01000158.1 GCA_012838275.1 Spirochaetales bacterium | reverse complement strand
TTTGGCCTAACCTTACTCATCCTCGACGGACTCTTATTCTTCTACCCCTTCTGTGGATTCAATGCGAGCAGGATAAAACGCATGGGCACAAAAACATATGCTCTTTATTTGACTATTACACTTGCGGCCCTAGCAGTGCTGTTGGTATACTAGGCCCATTATGGAAGACCCGTTATCTAGTCCAGGGTGCTCGTGTGAACACCCGCCACTTTTTCAAATGCTTAGGTTGTGCTCATGAGCACACACCTGATAGCTATTTTTGTGTTGCTTCTCCTATCGGCCATGTTTTCCGCAACGGAGACAGCCTTTACCTCCCTTTCCCTCATGCAACACAGGACACTGCAAAACAAAAGAAGCCGTAGCGCCCGCATGGCGTACGAGCTCAGCCAAAAACACGACATTCTCATTACCACCGTCCTGGTGGGTAACAATGTGGTAAACATCAGCGTATCCGCCCTGGTGACCACCTATGCGATCGACCTGTTTTCCAACAGTGCCGTTGGGTATGCGACAGGGATCCTTACCATCGTCATCCTGATCTTTGGCGAGATAACCCCCAAGCAGATAGCAATGAACCACAACATGAAGATCGCCACCTTCATGGCATACCCCATCAAGATGCTGACCATCATCCTCTACCCTCTGATCTGGCTGCTGATCCACTTCTCACACCTCATAACCAGGATATTCGCCAAAAATACCGATCCGGCCATCACAACCGAGGGTGTCCGCCATATGGTAGGGGCCGCCGAGGACTACGGGCTGGTGGACCAGTATGAGTCAGACCTCATGCAAAGGGCGATCCAATTCAGCGACACCCAGGTAAAGACCATCATGAGCCACAGGACCGGCGTATTCTGCATAAGTGACAGCCTTACCATCGGGGAGGCGTTCCCTTCCATCGTCCGCTCCGGCTACTCGCGCATCCCCATTTACCACGAGAACATTGAGGACATCATCGGAATCGTACTGGTGAGGGATATCCTGCGAGCCCAATTGGCAAAAAAACAGGACAAAAACATTACATCCATCATGCTCAAGCCGCTCTTCGTTCCCGAACAGATGCATCTCGATGATGTATTCTATCTCTTCAAGAAGGACCGCCTGCAGCTTGCCATTGTGCTTGACGAGTACGGCGGTTTCAGCGGGGTGGTGACCATGGAGGATGTGGCGGAGCAACTCTTCGGTGAACTGTATGACGAACATGAACGACGCTATCCCGACAGGATAGTGGAACAGGAGCTGAGACCGGGGACCTACCTGGTCATGGCTGACACACCTTTTCTCCAACTTGTCGACGAACTCTCCCTGCACTATGAGCATGAAGGGGCAAGAACCAGTACCGTAGCGGCCTACCTGATGAGCCTTACCGGGGATATCCCTGAGGTCGACGATGTGCTTCAGGCCCCCATAGGGACCTTCAGGATCATGAAAATGCAGGGTAATAGGGTTGAAGAAGTAGAATTTTCACCCTCCATAGACGATGCAACCCTATAATTGGTGAGTGTTTGGCGTTGACCTAACATTGCTGCAAATGTATTATTGCTCCTATGAGCAAATACCCCTTCAAAAAAATTGAAACCAAGTGGCAGCAGTACTGGGAAAAGAACCAGACCTTTGCAGTTACAGAAGATGAGTCCTTTCCCCCTGAAAAACGCAAATATGTGTTGGACATGTTTCCCTATCCTTCAGGGTCGGGACTCCATGTAGGGCACCCTGAAGGGTACACCGCCACAGATATCTATTGCCGGTACCTCAGGATGAACGGCTACAATGTTCTGCACCCCATGGGATTTGACTCCTTCGGGCTCCCTGCAGAGAACTACGCCATAAAGACAGGCAAGCACCCCAAGGGTACCACAGAGAAGAACATCAATAACTTCCGCAAGCAGATCAAGAGCCTGGGCTTCTGCTATGACTGGAACCGCGAGATATCGACCCACAGCAGCGACTACTATCGTTGGACCCAGTGGATTTTTCTTCAGCTGTTCGACAAAGGCCTTGCCTACGAGTCCCATACCCCCATCAACTGGTGCAACGAGTGCCTTACCGGTCTGGCCAACGAAGAGGTCAAGGATGGCAGATGCGAACGGTGCGGCACCGCTGTCGTACGCAAGAGCATCCGCCAATGGGTGCTCAGGATCACCGAGTATGCAGACAAGCTGCTTGCCGATCTGGACAGCCTGGACTGGCCGGAATCGGTCAAACACATGCAACGCAACTGGATCGGCCGCAGCGAAGGTGCCAGCGTATCCTTCAAGATAGAGGACAGTGACGAGCACCTGGAGGTCTACACAACCCGTGCGGACACCCTCTTCGGTGCGACCTACATGGTCGTTTCCCCCGAACACCCCCTTGTAGACCTGCTTGCCACAGCGGAGAAGAAAGCCGAAGTGGCAGCCTATATCGATTCAGCTGCCCATAAGAGTGACCTTGAGAGGACAGACCTCGCAAAGGACAAGACAGGGGTATTCACCGGCAGCTACGCCATCAACCCTGTAAACAACAAGAAGATCCCCATCTGGATCGCAGACTATGTGCTTATCAGCTACGGAACGGGGGCAATCATGGCCGTCCCCGCCCACGATACCCGTGACTGGGAGTTTGCCAAAAAGTTCGGACTTCCCATCGTGGAAGTGCTGAAGAGCGAGGTTGATGTACAGGAGCAGGCTTGGACCGAAGATGGCCTGCACGTCAACAGCGACTTCCTTGACGGGCTTAACAAGGATGATGCCATCGAGAAGATGCTTGGCTGGCTTGAAGAGAAAAAGCTCGGAAAAAAGGCCACAAACTACAAGCTGCGCGACTGGGTATTCAGCCGACAACGCTACTGGGGCGAACCCATTCCTTTGGTGCACTGCCCAACATGTGGTACAGTGCCTCTCAAGGAAGAGCAGTTGCCCCTGCTTCTGCCTGAAGTGAAGTCCTACGAACCGGCCGGAACTGGAGAGAGCCCTCTCGCCAAGATTGACGAGTGGGTGAACACCACCTGCCCCAACTGTGGAGGAAAGGCCAAAAGGGAGACCAACACCATGCCCCAGTGGGCAGGATCATGCTGGTACTACCTGCGCTACCTTGATCCCAACAACGACGAACGCTTCGTATCAAGGGAGAAGGAGCAGTACTGGATGCCGGTAGACCTCTATGTAGGGGGAGCCGAACACGCTGTACTTCACCTGCTTTACGCACGGTTCTGGCACCAGGTGCTCTATGACCTGGGCCTGGTAACCACTAAGGAGCCCTTCCAAAGACTGGTGAACCAGGGGATGATAACCTCCTTCGCCTACCAGAGAAAGGACAAAAGCCTGGTTCCCACCGATATGGTGGAAGAGACGGAACCTGACCATTTCATTGAAAAGGCTACAAACGAAGAGCTCGAACGGGTAGTTGCGAAGATGTCCAAGAGCCTGAAGAACGTCATAAATCCTGATGACATCATCAGGGAGTTCGGTGCGGACTCCATGAGGATGTACGAAATGTTCATGGGACCTCTTGAGGTGTCAAAGCCTTGGGCCACAACAGGGCTCAGCGGAGTATACCGTTTCATTGACAGGGTCTGGCGCTTGCAGGAAGAGAGAACCGTCACCGACGAGGAACCCTCAGAGGCGATTCTCAAGCTCCTGCACAAGACCATCAAGAAAGTGACCCATGATACCGATTCCCTGAACTTCAATACGGCGATCAGCCAGATGATGGTCCTGGTCAACGAAATCTACAAGACAGAGAGCCTTCCAAGAGTTGTTTGGGAGACCTTGATCAAGTTGCTTGGCCCCTATGTCCCACACATCGCTGAGGAACTGTGGGAGCTTGCAGGCCATGAGCCCACCCTTGCGAATGTCCCTTGGCCCACCTATGATGAGAAACTCACCATTGACAGTGAGGTCCAGATCATCCTCCAGGTGAACGGCAAGGTCCGCTCCAAGAGTCTTCAGGAAAAAGGCCTGAGCAAGGCAGAGATGCTTGCGCTGGCAAAAGATGACGAGAGGGTTCAGCGTTGGATAGAGGGAAAGACGATCGTCAAGGAGATCGTGGTCCCCGACAAGCTGGTAAATCTGGTCGTCAAGTAAGAATTTTGAGTTGGAAAAGGAAAGAGGAGGCGGTGGCCTCCTTTTTCTTTTGCCCGATCCTGCAAGAGCGTTCCACTCCAAACATATCAGGTACTGCTGAACAGGACCAAACTATTGACATACCTTATAGGAAAGTTTCTATCAGTCACCAGACCCTATAGGTCAAGGCGGAGGTGCAAGTACACTTCACTGGTATAGGATGAGCGGTCTCCTTGGAGAGGCTTGTCCAACTCAATGGAAATCCTTGTCAAAGGTATGATCAAAGGGATAGCAGAATCACATGTGTACGAGAGGGTATCAGGAAGCGCACCCTCCATAACATCACAGAGTAACGTGTAGTTAACCCTCTCAAATTCATTATGTAGGGGGGAATGGGTGATTTTGAGAAGGCCAGAACCTTTGTGCTTAGCTGAAATCAGTATGGAACAGAGAGGGAGTATCCTTGCGGAAAAAGGTAGCTCGCTACGCTCCCCCATCCTATCAGTCACGACTACCTTTACCTCTGTCTGGGGAGTTTCCAGGACAATGGTGGCATGGAGCAACTGCCCGGCACAGAGAAGCAATACGAGTATGGCAAGTATTTTTCTACACTTGTTTTCCTGGTTGTCCCTGTCCATAATACTATCCCTTATGTCATATCTCAGTAAAATATGATAGCACACATCATACAAAGTATGAACCAAAGACCATTGAAGCATTTCCTAGGGGTACAAAAGCTTTGGGCTATGCCAGGACCTTGGCCAGACCACCTTTCGAAGTCTCTCGGTAGAGCGAAGGAAGAGCTTGACCGGTCTCCATCATCACCTCCACGATACTATCAAATGAGACCTTATGCCTGCCATCGCCAAGCAGGGCATAGGTGCAGTGGTCTATCGAACGCATGGCCCCCAGGGCATTGCGTTCGATACAGGGGATCTGTACCAAACCGCGCATAGGATCGCAGGTGAGGCCCAAGTGATGTTCCAGACCCATTTCAGCGGCATACTCGATCTGATGGATGGTCCCGCCGAGCAGCTGGGTTGCAGCACCACTGGCCATTGCACAGGCAACGCCAACCTCGCCCTGACACCCCACCTCAGCTCCGCTGATGGAACCGTTGGCCTTGACCAGGTTTCCGATAAGTCCGGCCGTTAGCAAGGCACGTAAAATCTTGACCTTGGATATCTTATAATGCTTTGCAAGATAATAGAGGACACCGGGGAGCACACCGCAACTACCACAAGTTGGGGCTGTTACAATCCTGCCACCCCCTGCATTCTCCTCTGAGACGGCAAGGGCATAGCTGATAGCAATGGCTGTGTTGCCCAATGGCCCGGTGAAATCACCTGCCTTGGAGTTGTACTGGCTGGCTTTCCTTGCCAGCTTGAGACCGCCAGGAAGAACTCCCTCGGCATTGATGCCCGCCTCCACAGCTTCACACATCACAGTCCAGACTTCACTGATATAGTCCAGTATCTCATTGCCCTCAAACTGCAGGACGAACTCCCAGAGCTGCAGGCCCTCTTCAGCGCAATAGGCGAGAATCTTCGCCATCGTCCCATACTCCTGGGGATAGGGGCGCTTCTTCTCATCCTCAATCTCGCCTTCAACGACCACGCGCCCTCCCCCAGTGCTGTAGTAGGTCTGTTCGGCCACCGTCTCTCCCTGAGAGTCATACCCCTTAAGGCTAAGGGCATTTGGATGGAACGGTTTCTCCTCATCAGGGTACCAGATGATCTCCACCTGTTTTTCCGCCTGGGCGAATATCTCACGGATCGCCTTGTCGGTCAGATGGCCTTTTCCTGTTGCAGCAAGACTACCGTACAGGCATGCCTCATACCGGTCAGCCTCCGGACACAATCCAAGGAAATGCTCTGTTGCAAAACGTGGGCCCATGGTGTGGCTACTTGAGGGACCATAGCCAATTCTATAAAGTTCGCGTAGTGATTCCATACAGAGACTTTACATTTTTAATCGGGAAAAAGAAAGATATCCAACTACCACAGGGGTCCCTTCTGAACCGATACAAAAAAGACTTGCTCCCTGAGGTCGACGAATATCCTGAGCAGCAAGGCCTCCTCCATGTTCCAGAAACAGTGCAATCCTTCACCCAGGAGAAGGCTGACCCCTTCCCCATCCCAATAGCTCCAGAAGGAGCGGTCGCACTTCCTTTGGCCAACCCAGTAACCTTGCGGGATAGAGGAGACCACAACAGCCAGGGGGTTTTGAACCTGTATGGATGAGGAGGAGAGCTCTCCATTGACCAGATCCTTTTGCAGGCGATTGGCATCGATGAGGGTGAAATCATCTGCCTTGGAGCGCATCTCCTCCAGGAGCTTAGGATAGCCCAGAGACCCTAAGGAGTCAGCATTGATCTTGGAACTCTCAAGCAGCGTATGGCAGAGCGCCCCCTCCTGTTCGCTGAGCAGGACCTGTGCCCTGCCGTTGGGGGTTATTGCTCCTCCTGCAGGGGCAAACACTCCCAACGGATACGCACAGAAGAGTACAGTCTCTGCCCGCCTTACCCATAACTTCACCCTCTTCTCCCCAGCTTTCAGGTGCTTTTGCTTCACCTCTCCCCCATCAATCCAGACGAGGGTATACCAGAAACTCTGGTTTTTCATCTCCTCCCAGCGGTGTTTCAAAGGGAGGGACACCTCCACACTCCTCATTGAAAGGGGGTCGACCGCACAGCCGGTGAAAAGAGACAGGGTAAGGGTTATGATCGAAAAAATGGCACATGCTCTCTGCTTGCTCACATACAAGAGAGAGGCGAAACACCCCCTATCCCTTCAAGGAAGCCTTTACCTTGCCGTCTCAGAGCTGACAAGACGCTTCAGTATGGCAAGAACCTCTTTGAACAGGGGCAAGCGATGGAAAAAGAGCAGATAGACCAGATTGGGAATCACCAGCACAGCAAGCAGTGAAACGGCAAAACGAAAAACCGTATTGGGTATCTTGATCAAGGAGAGGGTGGCGAATGTTGCAAACCCAGCAACCAGGGTTACCAGTGTATAGAGCGCATACTGAAAAAAATACTTGCCCAAGGCTTCATCAAAGCCAAAACGGTAGACCACATAAGGCTCTATCCAGAAGCAGGTGGTCAAGGTGCTTACCGAGGATCCTATCAAGACACCGAGGACTCCATACTTTCTTGCAAGCAGTATTGATACGACCAGATTGACCGCGGCTTGCAGCAAGGCCTTGTACCGGTCATACCAGAACAATCCCAGCGAGTCCTTGAACACAAGCACAGGCCTTCTCATACCCGAAAGATAGTAGTTGAGCACGATTGCAAAGACTACGCTCCGGGGAAACAGATATGCCCTTCCCAACCATAAGGATATGAATGGATTATATAAGAAATAGAGGCAGAGGGCGGTGAACCCGTATACCCAGGCAGAGATGAAATTCAGCTCGTCGAAGAGACTCTTGCTTCCTAAGGCCCCTCTCTCTGCCGCAAGGTTCCCTATGCTCGCAGTGATGGAGGAGAAGAGCAGTCCGACAATGCCTCCCACTGCGCCCTGGATCAGAGTGTAGTTGGCATACAGGCCAGCGCTGAACAGACTGACAAACCGGACAAGGATGATGTTGTCCGTCCCATTGACCAGGACTCCCCCCACCTTATGGAATGTCAGGGCAAAGACATTTCTTTTGATCTTGCTCTTCTCATCCCTGCTTAGAAAAGCATCCGTCTTCTCTTTCAGGTAAGGATAACGGGAGTTCACCTGCAGTGTTATCGCCAGATTTTCCCCTATGGTGCAAGCAAGCATCACCAGAAGAAAGAGAATATAGTTTCCCGTCACCACCAGAACCACTATCTGAAGCAGATGTTTGAGTATCTGAAAACCGTACATGTAGATGGAGTTGATGTAGGCCTTCTGGTCGGCGATGATCACCGTCCTTTTGTATCCCAGGAAATAGCTGCTTCCTGAGTTGATGACATACAAGGAGTAGATGACACTCAGATGCGGAATGGGAGGAACCTCCCTCATGAGCAGATGGAGAAAGGGAGTGAAGGCAAACCCCAATACAAGCACCAGCGTACCGATCAGCCGGTAAGCTTTCCTGTAGAGCTTCATCAGAGCCTGAATCTTCTGTTCCTCTTTGAAGGCAAGGGGTTTGTAGAGGCTGTAGCTTATCGCAGAGCCAAAACCCAATTCAGCTAGGGAGAGCATCGTAAGTACGTTGGAGAACAATCCTGAAAGGCCGAGATACTCTAGAGAAAGGAACATCACAAAAACCTTACGGGCGATGAACCCACTGAAATAACTCAGGATGAGGCCAAGGGTTCCAAACTTTATATTACGTACTGAATTGTCCAATCTTGACAAACATAACCTCGCATGGCCTCATAAGAGAGCCTACTCAGGATAGTACCACACACAGGTCAAAAGGACAGCAGAGCCTAGTGGAGGGAAGTAGAAATAACGATATCAAGTATATGTATCATAACAATGATGGCCTGAAATACCATAGCAGAGGTATTTTTTATTCTTATTTAGCTTAATTGTGCCTTCATAGCAGACATATACTCACTTCGGTAACGTTTGAACAGAAGCCGGAACTCTTCACTGCCATAGTCTGCATAGGTCCAAGGAAGTGAGTTGAACCGGCCCTTCTCATAGAAGAGGGTAACCTCAGCATAGATTCCTTGCTGCAGCGGTATGCGGTGGGAACGGTTTTTGGTGGTGGCGAGGATCAGGCTGGCCGCACTGAGCAGGCCGGGGTCGAGATTGATTCTCCTGCCCCCATCCACTGTGAACTGCTCTTCCAGCAGATTGGTGAAGAGCTTGGCTTCAGCAAGCAAAGAGGGGTCATACAGCTTTTCAAATACCAGGAAAAACCTCTGGGGCCGGCCGTCCATCTCCTTGTTGTAGTAGTCGGTGAAAGTGAAAGGTACGGCCTCGCTGGTATGGAGGATGGGACCGAACTTCTTTTCAAGCAGGGCAAAGAGAGCTGGATGGGAATCCTCACTAGTAGAGAGGATACCCATCACCAACCTTGATGGCACGAAGCTCTGGATTTCACCCATTTCAGATACCTGCCGTATAGGTCCCCAGGACTCTTACCGACGCACAACAATCCTTCAGCTCTTCCAGGGCATGCTCGAAGGAGCCCGCATCTTGTCCAAGTTCCGTCTCGACAAAGAAAGAGTACTCCCAAGGCTTGCCCGGTATTGGACGGGACTCCAGCTTCTTCATGTTGAGCCCATGTTTGGTAAGGACCAACAAGGCTTCGAAGAGGGAACCGGGACGGTCACTGACGGTGAACCTGAGCGAGGCGCGATTGACCGGGGAGAGGGACCTGTAAGCCCCAGCCATATCCTCTTTGCAGAGGATATAGAACCTGGTGTAGTTTCGGGGGTTGCTCTCAATACCTTCTGCAAGTATCTCCATCTCATGGACAGCTGCAGCAGGAGACCCTGCGATGGCAGCGAGTGTCTTGTCATTGGAAGCCTTTACAAAGCTTACCGCACCGGCAGTATCGAAAAAGGGAATCGCTTCAGCATGGGCAAGCTCGCTGCGAAGGTAATCCACACACTGGGCTAGGCCCTGTGGGTGGGAGTAGACCTTCCTGATATCCTCCAACTTGGTTCCGGGAAGGGTAATGAGGTTATGCACTATCCTGATCTGTTGCTCCCCTACCACCTGGATGTCAGGGTAGCGGTCAAGCAGATCCAGCGTATCGAAGATGGTTCCTCCCAAGGTATTCTCCAAGGGTATCATGCCATAGGTAGCCTCTCCTCCCATCAGAGCTTCGAAGATATCACCAAACTGCTTACAAGGAAGAGCTATGGCACTCTCATCGAAGGATCGCCTGATGGCGAGTTCGCTGAACGCTCCCCGCTCGCCCTGGAAGGCAACAGTAAGAGAAGAAGCTTTTTTCCCCTTTGCACCCTCTTTCTTTACAGAAGGAAGAGTGAGGGGAATCCTTTCCAATGACTTCCCTACCACAGGGCAGAGGGCGTGCAGGTCACGCATCAAGGTCTCAAACTGGGAGGGAAAGAGTGATTGGGGGCCATCACTGAAGGCCTTTTCAGGATGGTTGTGCACCTCGACCATAAGGCCGGAGGCACCGCTTGCAACCAGGGCAAGGCTCATCGGACTGACCATGTCCCGGATACCGGTGGCATGGCTGGGGTCGCCGATGATCGGCAGGTGGGTCATTTTCTGGATAACAGGGACGGCACTGCAATCGAGGGTGTTGCGGGTAGCCCGTTCGTAGGTACGGATGCCCCGTTCACACAACACTATCTGGTCAGTGCCACTTGCCATGAGGTACTCGGCAGCCATCAGCCACTCTTCGATGGTGGCGCTGAGACCGCGCTTGAGCAGGACCGGCATGCCGGTCTTCCCGACAGCCTTCAACAGCTCGAAGTTCTGCATGTTACGCGCCCCGATCTGGAACATGTCTATATATCTGGCCATCATGTCGACATCACTGGGATTGACTATCTCACTTGTAACAGGCAGACCGTACTTCTCGCCCGCTTCCTTGAGATATTTCAGCCCCTCCTCGCCCATGCCTTGGAAAGCATAGGGGGATGTCCGTGGCTTGAACGCACCGCCGCGTAGGATGACCGCCCCTGCATCTCGCACAGCCCGGGCAATCTCCATGATCTGGGTGCGGCTCTCAATTGCACAAGGCCCTGCAATGATGGCGACTCGGTTGCCCCCGATCTTCACCTTTCCGACGGTGACGATGGTGTCCTCTTTCTTCAGTTCCCGGGAGGCGAGCTTGTAGGGCTTGCTGATGGGAATGACCTTCGCCACCCCTTCGAGCAACTCAACCTCACGAAGGTCGAGTGAACTCTGGCCTACGGCCCCAATGACAGTCTCTTCCTGTCCGACGATTTCCTTGACAGTGTAACCCTTGCCAACCAAGAAGGCCCTGATGTGCTCTTGTTGCACTTCAGATATGTTTTTCTTTAGTACGATTATCATGCGATTACGCTAGAAGGTATCCACCAAAAGGTCAAGTAACCATTGCCTTTTTCCTAGTGCCATGCTATGCAAACAGGTATGGAAGAACAGTACTGGGACGAGATATTCTCCTCATTCAGGAAGGCCATCGAAGACGAGGGGAGGACCTTGCCCTCCCTCTCAATCATTGCTGGGGAGAAAGATGACCCCTACCGCGTTCTCATCGCCACCATCCTCTCACTGAGGACCCGTGATGTGGTAACCCTGGCTTCAAGCAAAAATCTCTTTCTTCTTGCCGATACTCCGGAGGCCATGCTCGCCTTGGGCCTGGATGAGATTGAAAAGGCGATCTACCCTGCCGGATTCTACAAGACCAAGGCCAAGACAATCCACGCAATCAGTGAAATGCTGCTCTCCGAGTATGGGGGAAGGGTTCCATCAACAAGTGCAGAGCTGATGAAATTGCCAGGGGTCGGGATAAAGACAGCCAATCTCACCCTCAATTTGGGGTTCGGCATAGAGGCGATCTGTGTTGACTGTCATGTCCACAAGATTGCAAACAGGATGGGCTGGGTCAATACAAAAACCCCTGAGCAGACTGAAGTTGCACTTCAACGCGTCATGCCCAGGAGATTTTGGATACCACTCAATGAACTGTTGGTGATCTACGGCCAGCTTATCTGCACCTCGGTAAGCCCATGGTGCTCCAGATGCCCGCAACAACAGGATTGTCCAAAGATGGGAGTGAAAAAATCACGCTAAGGCTTTCTTTGAAACCTCAAACGTTGCAATAAGAACAATCAGGTGGAACATGACGCTCTCGACCCAGGAGATCCAGTGCTCTGCCCTGAACCCACGGAACCCCGGAGCGATATCCGCGAAGAAGATCGCTGCTATCCAGATGACCAATACGGCAATGGTACCAGCTTTGACAAATACACCTGAAAGCTTGTTCGTAAACAGCGGGATCAGCATTACAAGGCCACCCAACATAACGACGACAGCCACCAGATAGATTATCACATCGCTGCTGAACGCCTTATAGAGCGCTCCGATACCAGAACTGCCTCCACGAGAGATGAGGCCCTGAAGCCCTATGCTGATATACAGCAAAGAGATGACAAGCCTCAATACAAATGCACTGCTTTTTTTATTAACCTTACTCGTTTCAGCCATCACAAACTCCTTTATGATTGATATCAATAGACATCTCTTACAACCTGGGAAACAGCCTCAGCCTTTCCCAGTGTATAGAAATGGACACCGGGAACTTTATGTTCGATCAGGTCCTTCGCCTGCTTCTTGCTCCAGTATACTCCAACTTCCTTCACTTCGGAGAGTTTCTTTGCCCTATGCAGCAGATCGACCAACTCAGGGGGAAAGTCGACATGGAATGTCTGGGGAATGGTGGCAAGGTCCCGCTTGCTGCCGATCGGCTTGATTCCGGGAATTATGGGTACGGTGATGCCATTCTGACGACACTCCTCGACAAACCTGTAGTAGACACTGTTGTCGAAGAACATCTGGGTCACGATATATTCAGCTCCGCAGGCAACCTTATGCTTCAGGTGTTCCATATCAGTGATGCGGTTTGCAGCCTCCGCGTGTTTCTCCGGATACCCGGCGACACCGATACAGAAGTCTGTCTTCTCCCCATTGACCAGGGCCTCATCCAGATAGATGCCCTGGTTGAGGTTGTCTATCTGCTTCACCATATCACTGGAGTACTGGTGCCCCCCCTTAATCGGTACGAACCGCTTCTGCCCCTGCGGGGGATCGCCTCGGAGGGCGAGGACATTCTTGATACCCAAGAAGTTGAGCTCCAACAGCGCATCTTCAATCTCCTCGCTCTGCATCCCCCCACAGATAAGGTGGGCGACCACCGGTATGTTGAAGGTATGCTGGATGAGGGATGAGAGGGCGATGGTGCCCGGACGTTTACGTACAATACGCCGTTCGAGCAGACCGTCGGGACGCTCGTTGTAGACTACCTCAGCCTGGTGGTTGGTAACGTTGATGTACGCTGGCTCAAAAAGGCTCAGTGATCGGACCGTATCCAGAAGCACTTCAGCATTCCCTCCCTTCAAGGGAGGAACCAGTTCGAACGTAAACAAGGGCTTCTTGGCCCGATTAAGGATATCTATGACTTTCATACACTTAGTATTCCATACCAGCAAGGAGCGTGACAAGCTTATCCTCTGCAATACCCTTCTTTTGGGCATACAGGGCAACCTGAGCCTCAGAAACCTTACCAATGGCGAAATACCGGAGGTTCTCCCCTCCGATGAGCATGGAGCAGACACTTGATGCAGGGTCCATGGCAAAACTTTCGGTAAGACGTACCCCGATCTTCTCCTCGGCCCCAAGCAGTTCGAACAGGGTTTGTTTCTCACTATGGTCGCTCCAGGAGGAGTATCCCGGAGCGGGACGGATGAATGAGGGACAGGAACATCCCCACTTTTCCTTGAGGAAGGCCTCCGCCTCATCGGCGAGGACCTCTGCAAGCCTGTCAGCAAGAAGTTGCAAAGCGAGGTGTGTGTACCCCTCATCCGGATGCTTCAAATGCTCAGCCAGCTTCAAAGCTGAGGTTGCGACCAACAGGCCCACCGTATCTTCCTTGGCGATGGCATCGGCAAGGGAGAACCCGCTCTCCTCATTACGCAAGAAATAGAAAGAGGAAGAGCCCACCTTCACCTCAAGACGGTCACTTTGGGCCGGAAAAAGGCCGCATACAACCCTGGATCCCTGTTCAAACAGGTTTTGTATCTCTTGTCTCTCCAAAAGCGCTTTAGCCTCACTGACCAACCTTTCGCCCTCCTCACTTAAGAAGGGGACTTTCCATGCAGCGCAGTACATCTTCCAATTGATCTTCCCAACCAGAAGAGGAAGGGAGAAATCCTTCATGACAAAGACGCCATACTCATCTGCTACGCTGCCTTGTTCCTTCTGTCCTTGTTTGGCAAGGATTGATGCATAGTCAAAGCTTACAGAGGGGCGTTGCGCCCCTTGTTCACTCTCTCTCAACCTGAGGGTCTGCCTCTCGTGTTCCCTCAAAAAGCTCTTCCGCTCCTCTCCTACCGCCAGCTGGGCAGTCAGGGCCATAGCAGAGGCGTCCTTAGTCTGGATGACAGGGCCCCCATACAGGGGGGAGAGCTTTACAGCTGTGTGCAACTCGCTGGTGGTCGCCCCACCAACAAATATAGGAATAGTACAACCACTCTCTTCAAACAATCCGATCACCGAAGCCATCTCACGAAGCGAAGGGGTAATGAGGCCGCTCAACCCGACAAGATCGGCATGGTTCTCCTTAGCCGCTGCGAGGATCTGCTCTTTGGGAACCATCACCCCAAGGTCGATCACCTCAAAGTTGTTGCAGGTAAGGATAAGACTGACGATGTTCTTTCCAATGTCGTGCACATCTCCCTTGACCGTAGCTATGACAGCAATCTTCTTCTTATGGCTACCTGAAACTGCCTTTGAACTAGCAATATAAGCTGTAATTCGGGGTTGGAGGATATCAACTGCCATTTTCATGGTTCGGGCACTACGAACCACCTGGGGAAGGAATAGCTTGCCTTCCCCAAAAAGCTTACCTACCTTTTTCATCCCCTCCATGAGAGGTCCCTCAACCAGGGCAAGCGGATTTTCTTCAATAAGGAGGGCAAGGTCCTCTTTAAGATAGCCGTTCTCTCCCTTGAGTACGGCCTCCACAAGCCGCTTCCGGGGAGGGAGGGTCTTCCACTCATTTCGAATGGTTGCCTTCCTAGCCGCACCCTTCTTTTCCTCCCCGCCTGTCTCCAGGGCAAGATCGATAAGCTCCATCCTGACTGAGGGCAGGTCAGACCCTTCGGCAAGCAGGGCTCTTTTGATGATATCCCTTGTCCTTGCATCTATTGCATCCACCTCCCTACTAACTGCAGGATTGACTATGCCCATATCCAGCGAGGAGAGGTCGAGAAACACTGCATGCATGGCATTGCGCAAGGTGTCGTTCCCCCTGAAGGAGAAGGACAGGTTGCTGATGCCCCCTATGGTATGGCAGTGAGGAAGGTTCTTTTTAATCCAAGAGACAGCCTTCAGAAAATCACGTGCATAGGTGTCGTGCTCGTCAATGCCTGTCGCAATGGAGAGCACGTTGGAATCGAAGATGATATCCTCGGCCCGTATCCCTGCAAGCAAGAGGGTGTTATAGCTACGCTTCGCCAGGGAAATCTTCCGTTCATACGTATCGGCCTGCCCCTCCTCATCAAAGAGCATGACAACCATGGCAAAACCGTAGGAAGCGATAAGCTTCGCCCGCTCGACAAACTTCGCCTCTCCCTCCTTGAGACTGATGGAATTTACTATCCCCCGGCCCTGGATCTCCTGTAAAGAGCGCTCAATGACCGACCAATCAGAGGAGTCCACCATGACAGGGACCCTACTTACCGAAGGGTCGCTGCCCCTATGCCTGAGAAAACTCACCATGCTCTCTTGCGCATCAAGCATGGAAGCGTCCATACAGAGATCGATGACATCTGCTCCCTCCTCGATCTGGGTCCGCGCAACCAAGAGAGCCTCTTCCCACGACTTCTCCCTGATGAGGCGGGCAAACTTTCGGGAACCTGCGACATTGGTGCGCTCCCCGATGACCAACAGCCTGTCGCTTGGCAGAGGGCAAACTTCCAAACCGGCAAGAAGCAGGGTATGATCCCGCTCGAGTCTTGTATGCACGGGCTTTCCCTGCACCGCCTTTGAGAGGGCCCTGATATGTTCGGGCGTCGTACCGCAACACCCTCCTACAATATTCAGACACCCCCGAGCCAATGCCGGCTCCAGTTCCTTTGCCAACTGGGCAGGGCTCAGACTGTACGATCCCTCCTTGTCGGGAAAGCCGGCATTCGGATGGGCACTGATGTAAAAGGGTGCCAATTCGGAGAGTCTCCCTATCAGAGGGAGCATCTCCTCAGGCCCTGTAGAGCAGTTGAGTCCTAGGGAGAAGAGCGGGAAATGGGAGAGTGAGACGACAAACGCCTCCAAAGTCTGCCCGCTGAGGGTACGTTGGCTCTGGTCACTGAAGGTTGCACTCACCATCAGGGGGACTTCCCGATCTTTAGTCCGCATCGCTTCAAGGCACCCCATGATCGCACTTTTTGCAACAAGGGTATCGAAGGCCGTCTCAATGAGCAGGAGGTCTACACTCCCATCGAGAAGCACTTCGGCCTGCTGGGTGTACATCGCCTTGAATGAGGCAAAATCACTCTGCCGGTAGGCTGGGTCACCGACATCGGAGGAGAAGGAGAGGCTACGGTTGGTGGGACCGATGACCCCAGCCACAAAGGCATACCCCTCATGAGAGCTTTCAAAGTCGGCTGCGGCTTCCCGTGCTATCTCACAACCTGCCTGATTGATGGCGAGGACATCATCAGCGAGGCCATACTCCTCCAAGTTGAAGGCATTGGCACAGAAGGTATTTGTCTCGATGATGTCGGCTCCCGCTTCCAGGTAGGCGGTGTGGATACCAAAGATCACATCACCACGGCTGAGGTTGAGAAACTCGTTGCATCCGAATGCTGTTTTCCCATCCAGGGTAAAGTCGTCACTGTCCAAACCTTCGGCTTGGATCATGGTACCCATCGCCCCGTCGAGCAAGGCTATACGCTCGCTGAGAATCTTATGCAAATATTCTTTTCGGTTCATGCTTTGTTTCGTACCTCCAACTGACCACAGAGTGCCAGTTTTGTATCAAGTAGGACAAGAGCGGAGAGTATCTCCTCTTTTTCATTCATCAGACGGGAGACCCGCTCTACATCCGCTTCTTCTCTGACCATATTGCAGAATGCTGTCGCATAGGCGTCTGCAAGGGCAGCATCCTTGCAGGCTACCATCACAGCGTCAGCTCTGCCAAAACTGTGGGAATGGCCGACTTTAGCGGAGGAGGTGCATACGCCCAAAGGACAATGCTCCATGTCAACAATAATAGAAACCTTACCTGAAAGCTTGTTAGACCCGGCAAAAAGTGTAACAGACAATGGTTTAAGGGTATCGATGTACAGATCACCGCCATTTTCCACTACTATTTCATCCAGGGAGAACTTCCTCTTCAAAACAGATCCAACCTCCTGTGCGATTGCCCCTGCCACACTTGCCATCGGTCCGGTCCCAGAGAGTCTTGCTGCTCGAATCATACCCTCAAGAAAGGGAGAAACCCCGTCCTCTCTCTTTCTGAGAGGTACGAGCGAGGAGAGAAACAAAGAGTCAGGATAGTTGAGTATCTCATTGCGCAGCCTTCTAAGCACCCTCGTACTCTCTTTGACAAGGGCATCGGGTGCAACACTAAAGGGGGCATATCCGATCCAAAGGTCGCTCTCTCCTACCGCAACCGTGACGGAGGAAAACCTGGAGAACCCCATCCCCCTACGGTAGGCACGCTCTTGGTACACAGCCTATGCCTCCCGCTCGTTTGATAGGGAGAACAACTGCATCGGACAGGCCTGGATGCAGAGGCTGCAGAGCACACAGAGGTCGGCGTCATAGACCAACTTCCAATCCCTATCCATGGAGAGGGCCTTGGGGGAACAGACAGCCGTACAGGCACCGCAGTTGATGCATCCCTCCTGTTGGAAGTTCAGTTCCTTGACCATCTCGGAGACGATGATTCCTGTCTGATTGAGCCAGAGCACGCTCTTCTTGAGGGCTTCTTCAGATCCTGACAACTCTACAACCAGCTTCCCGCCTCTTCCGGAGGCGACGTCGGCATTAAGGATATTGATATCGACATCATATGTCCTGACCAACTTGCTTACCAGAGGCTGCTCTACAAGCGTCGGAGAGAATCTGAGTGTATAACGCTTCTTCATCGCGGACCTCCTTCCCTGGGAACCAAAGGTTTTACAAAACTTTTCGCTGGAAGCGGATGAACCGGCTCTGTAAGGGTGAACTCACCTTTCTCTATCCAGCTCTGCAGCAGTTTTGCAATTTCCCGCGCCTTGCTCAAGGAGGAGAGAGGTGCGCTTTTTACCTCCTTGCCTCCGGGAAGCACTACCTTGCCGCTCTGAAGCTCAGCATAGGTGACACGGGCCAACTCAGGGTGTCCCTCAATGCCATAATCACTGACAACAGTCTCTATCTGGCTGTTCCTGATAGCCAAATGCCTGGCCATCTGGAGATCGAGGACAGGGATGGGGATCCCAATTCCCACAAACAGGGAGACGCCGTACTTCTCATAGTAGGCTGAACGGATGAACTCGGATGACATCGCCTTCGCATCGCCGATGAGAGCGAGCGTCGCCCCTGTCCCCAAGGGGATCCCATGCTCGTTTCGCTTTCGAGACGTGTTGTACTGGGTCCCGTTCCAAACCACATACCCCTCAGTCCCCCCGAGGAAGATCCTGGTACCGAGGCCTATGCTCCTCAAGTACGGGTCGTTGAGCAGGGGGCTGAGCTCCCCGCTGGTGGAATAGGTAATGTTGCTGAATCGGGGAAGCAGGGTTCCCATATAGGTGTATCTGATCTTGTTGGTGCTGTTGGTTGCCGCTGCATAGTTCTGATAGGCGTTTCGGGGATTGAACAGATAAAACTCGTTAAGGGTATCCTTGTTGATCCAGGTATCTATCTCCCTTGTGGGATAGCAGTCAGTGCCTTTGCCTCTGGCAAACAGGCGTACATCCTTGCCGCTGATCAGGTCCTCAATGACATGGGCCCCACCATAAGTCGGGTCGAACTTGGACTCTGCCGTCGCTCCGATAAGGGTGTCCACAGCAGCCAGGCCTTCATAGGCGCTGACCCCATTGAGGGTGATCTCCTCCATCCTGATGCCTGGAGACCAGTGCCCGAAATTGAGTACCGCAGAGGAGGAACACATCGGGCCGAAGGTAGCAGTGGTAACGACATCCACCTTCTCTGCAAGAGTCTCGATATCGGTCTCGGTTGCCATGAGGGAGAACTCTTCGGCTGTGACCACCACAACCTTCCCCTGTCTGATCTTCTCATTGATCTGCGCTACTGTCTTTGCCATGAAACCTCCTATACTCCAACCGGAATGAGATGGTACGAAGGGACCTCGTAGGGATGGGAGCGTTTCAAAGCTTCCATCACAGCGGGTGCATCCTCCTCCCTGACGACCAATTCTAGCCGCCACTCCTCAACTTGTGCAAGTTCCCCACTCTTCCCCAGGAAGGGATTGCTGGAGGCAGAGGGCCGAAACTGGCCGATCCCCTTTGTTTGCCAACAACACCGGTCATAGCCTCCCATCTCTCCCGCCCCGGAAGCGAACAAGGCATCTTTCACCGACTCGAGGTGACTTTCAGGCAGATAACAGACTAGTACATACATCTTTTCTCTCCTCCTATTTCATCCTATACTACAGAATATGGTAAAACTTCTCGTCTTCCTCGGCAACCCTGGAAAAGTCTATGAAAAAAGCCGGCACAACGTCGGCTGGCTCTTTTGCGATCATCTCTACCCTGCAATGCAGTGGAGCCAGAAATTCCACGCACATTTCTCCAATGCCGGTGCAATCAAGCTGCTCAAGCCCCAAACCTTCATGAATGAGAGCGGAAAGAGTGTACGCTCATGTACCGACTTCTTCAATTTCAAGAGCGAGGATATCCTTGTTGTCCATGACGATCTTGAGCTCCCCTTCAAAACTGTCCGATTGCAAAAAGGTGGGGGCCTCGGAGGCCATAACGGACTCAAGTCCATCAAGAGCCATCTGGGCGACGATGGGTTTTTACGGCTCCGGTTCGGAATAGGAAGACCCCAGCGAGGCAGTGTGGCTTCCTACGTACTGCTCCCCTTTTCCAAAGAAGAGGCCCCTTTGCTCCCAGTACTGTTTGAGAGGGCTGAAAGCTTGCTCACAGGGGATCTTTCGGCACTTCCGGTAACAAATATATTAGTCTAACAGCATCCCTTTCCCAAGAAGGGGGTTACAACAGTTTCATTGCATGGTATACTTGTCCTGTCTCTGATGATGACATCTACCACTCTCTGGGAGGCGTTAATTGATAACACGTGACCTTCGCATTTCAATCCGCACAAGGACTGAAATGGATTTTTTTTCCGCACTGTTTCCCTCTACAACTGAATTGGGAACACTCTATAAACAGGCAAACGAACTTGCACACCTATACAATCTGAAGATGAAGGAACGCGGAGGAAGCGAGTACGTCGCAGCTGGCAAACTCCACGCCACCGCCGTCTTGCACCTGCTTTATCAGACAGTACTCACCCGTTACCTCAGCGATACCGAACCGGATTTCTTTAGCCGCCTCACCAGCCTGCTGAGCAAGAATCATGCGGGTGGCGATGTGCTTGCCTTCTACATGAAGGAGTTCCCTTCACCCCTGCTGCTGGAACAGCAGCTGCCCCTGGATTTCTTTTACGACGAATCTCTCAGGGGATATTTTATCCATCAGGTAATGCTGGACAACCCGGCCTTGATCAAGGCTGCCAAACCTTTCATCTCTCCTGAAGGGGTGGCATTCCCCAAGGGAGCCCAAGCTTTGACCGCCCTGCTGGGTGGGTATACCCGCAGCGCCGCACTGATGACCAACAGTGATGAGGATATTTTCACGTTCCTCACCAGACCGTCGAGACTCTACCCGGAATCCCTGCTCGACCAGATCAACTACATCATGGAAGCGTGGGATGACCTGTTACCGGCAGACCTCAAAGAGCTGCTGCTCCGTGCCATAGACTATGTCAAAGAAGAGGAAAAACCTCATTTTGGAGCCCCCAGCGGGACCGCTCCTACCTACGTGCCCGACTACAGCTCCTATGATACTGAATATGAGGCATTCTCAGCCGACCGCAACTGGATGCCGAATGTGGTCATGATAGCCAAATCGACCCTAGTCTGGCTTGATCAGCTTTCCAAGGAGTACAACACCTCAATCACCACCTTGGACCAGATACCAAACCAGGAACTGGACAACCTGCATGAACGGGGCTTTACCGCCCTCTGGCTGATCGGAATATGGGAGCGCAGCAGCGCTTCAAAGAGGATAAAGAACCTCTGCGGCAACCCTGAGGCAGAGGCCTCAGCATACTCACTTAAGAATTACGAGATAGCCTCCTCCATCGGAGGGTGGGCGGCTTTGGATAACTTGCGCCAGAGATGTGCTGACCGCAGTTTGCGCCTTGCCAGCGACATGGTCCCCAACCATACGGGAATTGACGGGGATTGGGTCTTCAACCATAGCGAGTACTTCATCCAACAGAGTTATCCCCCCTTCCCATCCTATACATACAATGGGGAAGACCTTTCAGAGAACCCCGACATTGAGATCAAGCTGGAAGATCACTACTACGACCAGAGTGATGCCGCTGTTACTTTCAGAAGAAAAGACCTGAGAAGCGGTGAGACCTCATACATCTACCACGGCAACGATGGCACCGCCATGCCCTGGAATGATACCGCTCAGCTTGATTTCCTCAACCCGGCAACCAGGGAAGCGGTTTTCCAACAGATAAAGCACGTGGCGAAAAACTTCCCCATCATCCGTTTCGATGCTGCGATGACCCTTGCGAAAAAGCATATCCAAAGGCTCTGGTATCCAAGGCCCGGTCATGGCGGCGATATTGCAGGGCGCGCCCAAAGCGGCCTTGACGAGGCGACGTTCCACTCTCTCATCCCCAAGGAGTTCTGGAGGGAGGTCGTTGACCGACTCAGCGCAGAACTGCCCGACACACTTCTGCTAGCAGAGGCCTTCTGGATGATGGAGGGGTATTTTGTACGAACCTTGGGCATGCACAGGGTCTACAACAGTGCATTCATGAATATGCTCAAGAACCAGGAAAACCAGAAATACCGCGATACCATCAAGGGGACCATCAGCTTTGAACCTGAAATTCTCAAGCGGTTCGTCAACTTCATGAACAACCCTGATGAAGACACTGCCGTCGCCCAGTTTGGCGAGGGGGACAAGTACTTTGGCGTCTGTACGCTCCTAGCCACCATGCCTGGCCTGCCGATGTTCGGCCATGGCCAGATTGAGGGGTACAAGGAGAAGTACGGGATGGAGTACAGCAGGGCCTACTGGGACGAAAGGCCCAATCAGTGGCTTGTGGATGAACACCACAGGAGAATCTTCCCCCTGTTGAAAAAACGCTACCTTTTCAGCGGTGTGGATAATTTTTACCTGTTCGACCTTGTTGCAGACAACCATGTGCATGAATCGGCCTTCTGTTATATCAATGGGACAGAACATGAAAAGGCCCTGGTACTCTACAACAACCAGTATGACAGCGTGGAGGGATGGATAAAGAACTCAGCTCCCAAGCTTGAGAAACAGGGCGAAGACAAACGAACAGAGACCATCTCCCTTGCTGAAGCAATGGGCCTCACCGTAGGCGGGAGAAGGTATGTGCTCTATGAGGCATTCCCTGGGAACCTGACCTATATGGTCCCCTCCCTGAAAGTATTTGATGAGGGCGGATTTTTCCACCTCAACGGCTATGAAGCGAAAATCATGCTGAACATCAGGGAAGTTGAAGATGTGGACGGCACCTACGAGATGCTCTACAACACCCTCGGTGACAAGGGCATAGAGAACATCGAACAGGAGATACTGGCCTTGAGGCTGAAGCCTGTCTTCAAGGCAATGGAGAACCTGCACGGGGCATCCTTCAAAAAACTGCTTGAATCGATACTGGAGGGAAAATCCTCAGCCAAGATCGAACGCAAACTGATCCTCGCCCTTGCAGAGGCCTATACCCACCTGGGTGTGGCCGTGGAACAGCTCCACCCAGTGGCCTTGAAAGCCCTGCCCTCCAAGCCGAGGGAGATCGAGCCTTCAAACGTGCTCAAGGAGGTCCAAAGGCTGTCGGAACTTTTTGCAAAGGACTCCAAGCAACCCTATTTCAGCCAGGGAAGAGTCATCATGGACGAACTTCCCTCCATCATAGCAGCCTCACTGTTCCTCAAGCCGTTCATCCATGAGTGGTCCACCGTCACCGATGCGATGGTGGCAAGTGACAAGTTGCTGCTCTCCCGATTCTTCGGCAAGGAACTTGAAGAGGTGGGATTCAACGGAGATAACGCTAGAAAAGCCTGTCATAGTGCGGCTCTTCTGGCTTCCGCAGCAAATATGGTCGAAACCTTTACCACCGACACACCACAAAAGGTCCTCGCAACCCTACTTACAGACCCGGCGTTGAGAACCTATGCAAATTGTAATGAGTACCAGGGGACCACCTGGTATAAAAAGGAGGCAATCCAAGAGACTATCTATCTCTCTGCTCTCTCTTTCCAGATATTGGGAGGTATCCCCGATACCTTGGAATATGTGAAGACTCTCACCGAAGCAGAGACAATGGCAGGGTACAAACTGAACCTTCTCCTGGGAGATGCGTTCGAGCTTTGATTGACTTGACGCTACTGATAAGATACTCTTGGAAACTATGAAGACGTGGATAACCTATCTAGCAGCAACAGCCTTCGGGCTGGCCGCAACACTCCTGTTTGGAGATTCTGCTCTCTACCAGCAGATCATGTATACCGCTACCGCCCTGTTTGTACAGCTCGGTGGGTTTATCTTGATCCCTATAGTCTTTTTTGGATTTTCTTCAGGAATAGCTTCCTTGAGAAAAGACTCGCTGGGAAGAACCTTCAGCTGGACAACCATCCTCTGGAGCATCGCATCAACACTGATGCTGGTAGGCGGTGCGGCCCTTGTCTTCCGCTTTCTGCCCACAAACTTCCCAGCAAGCAGCAGTGCTGGAGCGGAGGCATCGATCATCGGTGCGGTCGCTCCCCAATCACTATCAACGCTCTTCGGCTCGCTGCTTCCTGTAAATCCCTTCTACTCGCTTGCATCAGCTGAAAGTTTTCTGCTCCCCATCATCATCATCGCCCTGATCTTCGGCTACTTCCTCAAACCGAACATTGAGGTCATCCGTCCTGCATATGTGACGATGAACTCCTTGAGCGAGACAATGTTCCGCCTTGCCAACGCATACAGCAGATTCGGTCACTTCTTCATATTCTTTACCTCCGCCTACTGGTTTTCACGCCTGCAGAGTGAGGGTACGGTTTTTGTGGCCGGACGTTTCCTGTTCATGCTAAGCGCTTCGACACTTTTGGTCTTGCTCATCCTCCTCCCTTTCCTGTTCGGCCTGCTTACCCGCTTCAAGGCAAACCCCTACAAGATTCTCTACAGAATGATAGCCCCTGCCATAGCAGCGCTGTTCAGTGGAAGCATCTTCTTCAGCAGCCCAATAACCATCTCCCACACCAGACACAACCTGGGTTGTCAGAAGCGTGTCAGCGCAACCGCAATCCCCCTCTACACCCTTATCGGCAGAGGTGGCTCGGCAATGATAGCCACCCTAAGCATAACCAGCCTGCTTTATGCTGCACTTGGAACAATGCCTTCAAATAAGGTCATCCTCCTAGTGGCACTTGCCAGTGCCCTGTTCTCCTATGCCAGTGCACTGTACTTGGGATTTGAGGTCTTCTTCATTACGATCATTGCCCTGCAATTTTTAAAGATCGACCTCTACGGAGCAGAGATGACCCTCATCGCCCTAATGCCCATCCTCAATGGATTCGGCACTCTGGTAGACTCATACGTCGCCGCCTTTGGATCGGCGTACACCTGTCAGATTATGGGTGTGAGACATGATAGTTCTTATAGGGATATCATCTAACGGGTATGGGTAAGAAATTACGTTTTGTCTTTCTAGGCATACAAGCAGCCATAACTCTCCTGTTCACCGGAATTTTTGTACATGCTCTCTTTCTTGCCAATGCCCAAGGCGAGTTGCTTGAAGCCCTTCCCCATCTGATACCTTCGGTTGTCCATCTCTGGGTAACCCTGGTCGCAGCAACCCTGCTCTGTGTATTCTATCGGGCAAACATAGGGGCGGAAGCCCACTTCCTTCCTCTTCTCTTTCTTGCCATATGCTTGGGAAATGTAAAAATCCTCCCCCTTTACTACCAACTCTCACATATCATGATTCTCTCCCCATACTGGATAGGAATCCTCTACCACTTCTCCTTTCTTTTCTCAACGTTCCTTTTCCTCGCTTCAGGGCTGTTCCAGCAGACCATGAACCCTCTTCGTCTGGGGCAGTACTCATTCATTGGCGGGACCTCTTCCCTGTTACTCGCCTTGCTTGTCCCCATGACAACAAATACCGCCTCCTTTCTCAAGGAGGCGAATATAACAAACACGCTGTTTTTGTCCGTTTCGATCATGCTAAGCGCTTTGGCGCTGCTGACCTTCATCATTGCAATCTATGAGGAGATGGGTGGCAGGCAGACTCTTGCCCGCGGGCTCTCCTTCTCCCTGATGATAGTGGGCAATGCGATGGTGACCATCACCCAGGATACCCTTTACAACGGCATTGGCCTCGCACTATACGTGGGGGGAACAACTCTGCTGATACTCATCACCAAGACCTATCACATCTGGTCCTAATGGAACAGGGGCTTCATGCCCTGCTCGGCAACCAGAGCCTCCATCTCCTCGTCTGTGGGAGCCGGCAGGTTTTCGCTAGCCTTTTCCAATAGGGTGGGTAACAGGGAGATGTCTCCTGTACTGTTGAGAAAAACCTCTGGATTCTTCAAGACCCAACCGACTGCCCGGGCGATGGAGACTGGGTCAGTCAGCGGAAGATACCAAGTTGCAAAGGGATTCACAGCATCCCCAACCTCATCTTTGGCAAGAGCCTTGATGGTCTGCACGGCAACGCTTCGTTGTTTGCAGAGCTCCATAAGATGATTCACATCTTCGCTGTACTGGGGAATCTGCATCATGGTGTAGTTGTAGGGGAAGAGCACCGAATCGAAATCATATTTCATCAGACTCCGGTAGTGTGCGCGAGGAGCTCCCAGCCCATGGCCGGTAACACCTATATACTTGATCAGGCCCTGTTGCTTTGCCTCAATGGCCGCCTCAAGCACCCCTCCTTCACCCATTGCAATCTCCCACTCCTGTTCATCTACAAGCAGATGGAACTGCCAGAGGTCTATGTGGTCGGTCTGCAGTTTTTCCAGAGACTGGTGAAGCTCATCAACAGCTTCCTTTTTGGTTCGTTTGTCGGTCTTGGTTGCAAGGAAGAAGGAATTCCTGTCCCTCTTCATCCAAGGGCCTATCCTTAATTCCGCTTCCCCATAGCTCTGGGCGGTATCAATATGATTGATCTCATATCTCTTGAGAAGATCATAGGTAGCATCAGCCTCTTTCTGAGTAACACCACCTAAGGCGGCGGCTCCGAAAAGCACGCGGCTGCTCATATGGCCTGTCCTTCCAAATTTCTTTTTTTCAATCATGGCTTGTACCTCTTCTACAGTATACCACAGGAAAAAGCTGGGCTAAAGGAAGAGATAGTGAGATACACAGGTATCACGATTGGAATAGATTGTTTTTGGGTACCTGCCATTCACCTACCAGGATTGGAGACTCTGCAAGATACTACAACGGGCCCTATATGGTTCAGAGGGTATTGAGATATCCATGCTCAGCAAGCAACCTCTTGAAGAGGGCCTGCTCCTTCTTCTTTATGACAATCCTATTTCCCTCTGCCCGTAGTATGATCTTCCTGAAGGCAGGCTCTTGTGCAAACATCTTCCTGATCGCAGCATCATCGGGGAACGTATACAGCAAGACATTCTCTCCATGGGCAAACAGGGTAGCCCTTTGCTCGACCATGGTAAAGAAGGTGAGCCAACGCTCAGAAGGGTCCGGCTCTATGAGGTTCTTGAATTTTTCTATTCTGGAACGTATCTCAGAAGGGTCGGCGCATCCACGTATAAATGAGACTTCGCTAATCTTGTACCGTTCACTGCCCATTGCATCGCCTATCTGTTCCAAGAACAGTCTTCGCTCCAACGACAGCCCCTTGAAGGTAACCAATAAGAGGTTGGAATCGGCAATGGTCTCGAATTGCTGCTTCTTGGCTTTAGGCCGTTCATCAGTAAAGCCAAGACACCATGCCCCGAAGGGAGTAACCTTCATGCTGCAGATACCCTCATACGGTGTGAGTGGATGCATTTTCCCATTTTTGCTCAAAACCAAGGCAGCGGGTTTTTCTGTGATCTCTACCAACCCTAGAACAGCGAACAGATAACAATAGGCCTTGAACAGAGGCTTTTCAAACAGTTTCCGCCTGAGTACTCCTTGAGGGAGAAAGCCTTTATCATAAGAACCAATACTATAGGGACCATACTCACCCTCGATGGTATCCCCTCGCATAAAGAGGACACGGTTCAAGACGTCCCTATTCCAAAAGGTGTATCCATTGCCGTTAGAAACATACGACTGAAATAGATTATCTACAGAAAACCAAGAACCATCACCATGCATTTGCTGCAACATATCTTTCATACCATTGCGTCCCTGGCTCTTGATCTCAACGGAGTAGGTAAACGCTGTCTTGGAAAACTGTTTGAGGAGACAGTAATACTCAATTTCATTGCCAATGAGCCCTCTCGAGGTTTTCGGGGGTTCAAAGAATAACCGCTGTACCAGGCTCTTTATATACAGCTCCCCGTCTTCGGGACGTTTGATGGATTTCGATTCCAGATGGGTCAAAGCCTGCACAAACAGTTCAATGGGATCGAGGCCATAGGAGCTGGCAATCGGAAATGGCTCCAGGGCACAGGAGGCACGCAGACTCTTGATATTCCCCTTGAGCAAGCCTTTACGGGCAATATCGCTCCTTGCCCTTGTTTTCATGAGCTGCCCAGAGGCCTCGACCAACAGGGGTATCACCTCAGCTATCTGCTGATCATCAGACCAAAGGGCACCATCGGCCTCTATCATGGGCTCGAGAGTATGACCCGAAGGCTTGGGAACCCAAAGCGAAAAGAACTGTACAAAGAAGGGGTGCATCTCCATTTCGAATTGACTGAAGCTTGCAAAGATTCCCAGCCGAAAGGCCGGATTGATGGTCCATCTCTCCCAATGGGAATACCGGGTTTTTGGCTTGATGATCAAAGGCTCATCGACAGGGGTATGCAGCGAACGAATATCAATGAAGTGCTCAAATGCCCCCCGTTGTATTGCCTCCTGCAAATACTTTGGGAAGCCCCCAAAGAAAAGGTCGAATTCTTCTTGGTCTCTAAAATCAAGCAAACCCGCAGTCTGTTTGCACAAGTCAGCTTTATTCTTGAAACTTGGTTTTTTACCAACAAGAAAATTATAAACAACAATCAGTTCCTCGACAGTAAAACCCTCAAGCGTCTCAGAGAGGGCTTTCCCCTTCAGGGACAAGGGCCTCGTAGGCTTCATCGTTGAGGCCAATGTACTTTTCTGTTCCATTTTCTTGCTACTTTTTGCCATGCATTACCCCAACAACATTTCAATGTCTTTTTCAGACAAAGCCTTAACTGCATTCGAATCGGAGGTGAGCAAGGAAGCAACAAGGTTTGCTTTTCGTTGCTGCAGTTCCAATATCTTTTCCTCTATCGTATCCTTGGCTATGAGTCGGTAACAGAATACAGGATTTTCCTGCCCTATCCTGTGAGTCCTATCGATAGCCTGATTCTCTGCAGCGCGGTTCCACCAGGGATCCACGATGAACACATAGTCTGCTGCTGTAAGGTTAAGCCCGACCCCTCCCGTTTTCAGCGTCATGACGAACGCTCCAATGGAAGGATCGTTTTGGAAACGCTGTACCAGACTTTGCCTGTCCCCTGTAGCACCTGTCATGACCAGATGCCCGATGCCCAGCTCCTCAAGGTCCTCACCAATGAGTTCTACAGTGGCAAGAAAGTTTGTGAAGATGAGGCACTTGTGGCCTTCGGAGGTGATCGAAGCAACCACCTCCTTAAGATACTTACGTTTTGCTGAAATTCCGTTGAACTCACCATCGGCCTCAGGGACGGAAGCTAGCCGTCTCAACTCCGTAAGGGCTTGCAAGATCATGAACGTATTCTTTCCCACCCCACCAAGACCGACAGCCATCGTTACCTTTGCCTTGAGCTCTTCACGCCTGCGGTTGTAAATGGCCAGATGCTTCTCGTCCAATTCGACATAGGAAACCTGCTCGGTCTTGGGAGGAAGGTCCTTAAGGACGTTCTTCTTTACTCTCCTGAGCATAAACGGATAGACGCGGGTCTTCAGGTCCTTGAGTACATCCTTGTCCTGCTTGTCCTGGATAGGTCGCATATAGTCACGGAGGAATTCACTCTGGCTTCCAAAAAAGGAGGGGTTGAGGAAACGGAAGAGACTGTACAGGTCCCCCAGATTGTTTTCCACCGGGGTTCCGCTGAGGGCCAGGCGATACCGGGCTTTCAAGGCAAGGACTGCATTGGTTGTCTGGGTCTCCAAGTTCTTGATGTTCTGCGACTCATCAAGGATCACATAGCTGAATGACTTCTTGGAGAGGTCATTGATATCATTGCGAATCGTAGCATAGCTGCTGATCACTATGTTGGCTGTGCTATCTTCGATCATGGAGAGCTCCCTTGCCACACCATAATAGAGGACACAGTTCAACTCGGGAGCAAACCTTTCCAGTTCATTTTTCCAGTTGTATATCAAGGTTCGGGGAACCAGGATAAGCGTAGGCTCCTTACATCCGCTTGCATAGGTGCCCCTCAACAGGGAGATGACTTCCACAGTCTTTCCCAAACCCATCTCATCGGCTAGGCAGGCTCCCATGTGGTGATCGCGCAGGTACTCCATCCATTGCACCCCATATACCTGATACGGACGCAGTTCCCCATTTTCTATCGCATGGGAACCCTTTCTCTTGCCTATGTCGTTGAACCCCTTATAAAACGACTCTGCCCTTTGCCCACCATCACCTGCCAAGGTTAGGGTGGCATCCTTTTGGAGAGTGGGGATATCAAAGAACGAGACCCTCACGGTTTCATCCAACTTTGACTTCTGATGGACCAATCGTTCAAACCGGTTGATGCTACGCATATCCGGATACGCTTTTGAGCCATCATTGAGGACAATATACCCGCTTTGCTTATATTCTGAGAGGAAGCGATTGAAGGAGAAGGTCTGTCCTTCCACGTCGATATCAGCCGTACCTTCAAAATAGTCGATGCCCTCTCCCAGGGAAAGCCTCATCTTGGGTCTGACAAACTTGACCTTATACTTGCTGAGGACCGAAGATTGAAAGAGGACAAATCGCGAGAGCAGGGCCTGCATATGCAGGGAGAGAAACCGTTGGGCAAAGTCAGGTTCAAGGATAAAGTAAAGCTCCTCTTCAAACACCGCTTTCTTGACCTCTTTTCCCATCAGGGAAAGCACATCCCTGAACTCACTGTCAGGAGCCCTCGGATAGACGACCTCTCCGATCGACAAGGTTTTTTCATCCGGGTCAATCTCGACGACCTTGGTTATGTCCTGGTCCTCAAAGAATCCAGGGGGATAGGATTCAAGATGTATAAGAGGGAGGATGTGCAAGAACCCATAGGCATCTATCTCCTTGAAAAGAAGACTTGAGGATGCAGTCCTAGGAGCAATGGTATGGACCGTATACCCCTCGTAATTAAGGGAGATGGTCGGGAACTTTGAGAGAGCAAGGGCAAGGTAGGTATGCAGGTCTTTTTCGAGCACCTGTGTGGTAAGTAAAAACCATTCCGTCCAGTAGCATCCTAGGTCAGAAACATGAAAGACGTCCTGAGCCACAGCCACAAGCTCAGACGAGATGGGATAGGGCTTGCTTGGGAGCAGGCTCTCCTTATCTGCAATAATCTGGTCAAAGGAGAGGATGATCGGGGCTACCGAGACCTCATGGTCTGAGATTTTCTCAATAGAGAGGATGGCTTTTGATTCTTTGTTCTGGGGATGCAGGAGGTTACCACCCTCATCAAGAAGCAGGTGCGAGCGCAGGGCAAGTTCCATGAGCCTGCTTGAGGGGTCATGGACGGTCCAACCATCACGCTCCTGATCAGAAATATCCCAACGAAGGTACTTCTGTTCCTTTTGGAGGAGCAGATTGAATTCCCGCAGAGCATCACGTACAGATGAGGTGTAGCGGTGATAGTCAGGCTGACAAGGCTTTCCCTTGGAGTCACACAGGGTAAGACCCCATCCATCAGTTCCCCTGAAAAGCTTGAAGTTGAATTGCTGGGGGGTATCAGGGCCGGCTTTACCTACGAATGACCCCTTGGGAGTTGTCGTACGCTTTTTTCTGGGAGGTTTTTCTGTATCTGTCGGAGTTGCTTTCATATCATAGGAGTATTACATAATGTATTGGCTCAGACAAGATTCATAACTCTAGCAAGTGCATGTATGATACCCATTAGTGGAAAAAATACTGAGCATGACCGAGCCATTCACAGCTAAAAGCTCTTCCAGGGGAAGCGGTAAGGAGTTTTAGAGAAATCCATTGCAGTGAGGCACAAAACAGAACAACAGAGCTCATCTGAGCTCTGTTGTTCTACCGATTGGACTAACGTATCCGTTTGCCTAGGCTAGGGAGATAATACTCGAATCGTACCCTTCAGGAGCATCGAAGCCCAGGAAGTTGATACAGGTGGCAGCAATGCTGCTGATGCCCAGGCCCGTATTCAAGGTCTTGGAGTACTCACCATTGTAGGCACTGTCACAGATGATACATGGTACAGGATTGAGAGAGTGGGCTGTCTTTGCCTGAGGGTCTCCATTCTCCTTGTACTTAACACGGCCATCCTTTGCATGCTCGTACATATCATCGGCATTTCCATGGTCGGCGGTGATGATCATCACCCCACCAGAGTTCATGACAGCCTTATGGAGCCTCTCGATCTGGAGGTCCATAGCCTCCATGGAACAGACAACAGCCTGGAAGTTTCCAGTATGTCCGACCATATCACCGTTGGGAAAGTTCAGCTTGATAAAATCCCACTTGCCGCCCTCAATCTCCTTGAGAACCCGGTCGGTAATCTCGGCACACTTCATCCAAGGCCTCTGCTCAAAAGGAAGGATGTCGGAAGGAATCTCCACATACTCCTCAAGCTTGGCATCGAATTTTCCGGTCTTGTTACCATTGAAGAAGTAGGTCACGTGGCCAAATTTCTGGGTCTCACTGATGGAGAACTGCCTTACCTTGGAGGCACAGAGGTACTCGGCCATGGTCCTGTCGATGGCGGGAGGCTGTACCAGGTACTGCTTGGGAAGATGCAGGTCCCCATCATACTCCATCATGCCTGCATACTCGACCTTTGGCCTTCTCTTGCGGTCAAACTCCTCAAGGTGTTCTGCCTCAAAAGCCTTGGTGATCTCAAGGGCACGGTCTCCTCGGAAGTTGAAGAGAATGACACTGTCATCATCCTCAATTGTCCCTACAGGCTTGCCATCTTTCGCAATCACAAAAGGAGGAAGGTCCTGGTCGATTGCCTTGGTCTCAAGGCGCAGCGTCTCGATAGCCTCATGGGCTGTTGCAAACTGACGGCCTTCACCAAGGACATGGGTCTCCCATCCCTTCCTGACCATATCCCAGTTGGCATCATAACGGTCCATAGTAATCTGCATACGTCCGCCGCCACTGGCTATCCTTGCATCGAAGCCATCACCGTTGAGGGAGGCGAGAAACTCCTCAAACGGATCAAAATACTCAAGGGCGCTGAGCTCTCCGACATCACGGCCATCGAGGAGGGCGTGGATCCGAATCTTGGAAATACCCTCTTCCTTGGCTTGGAGTATCATGTCCCTCAGGTTCTTGACGTTGGAATGGACGTTACCGTCGCTGAGCAGTCCGATGAAGTGCAGAGTGCTCTTCTTGTCCTTTGAGTTGGCTATGAGCTTCTTCCAGGTAGCGCCTTCAAACATCGCTTTCGACTCGATGGACTTGATGACAAGTTTCGCACCTTGGGCAAACACCCGGCCACAGCCCATCGCATTGTGCCCGACTTCGCTGTTTCCCATATCCTCATCGGATGGCAGGCCGACAGCTACGCCGTGAGCCTGCAGCTTGGTCCAAGGATTTTCCTTGTACAGCCTGTCGAGAGTCCTGGTCATGGCAGCAGCAACACCATCACCTTCCTTATATTTCCCAAAGCCGACGCCGTCCATAATAACCAGGACAACAGGGCCCTTTCTTTCAATCTTTGAATTCCTCTTCAATGCATCTACCATTTTGGTAACTCCTTACGTATCAATTATAAAGGGAGGGTAGCCTGTTTAAGATAGCCCTTGGCCTCATCATCAACAAGATCCTTCAGCTCTTCGTAGACCCACCGATGGTAATTGTTCACCATGGAGAGCTCAGCTTCCGTGAGCAGGGTCTTGTCTATCAACTTGCGTTCAAACGGACAGAGGGTCAATACCTCGAAACTAAAAAACTGCCCGAATTCCGTCTTAATGTCCTCACGGACAGCAACAATGTTCTCAATACGGATGCCATGACGGCCCTCCTTATAGATTCCCGGCTCATCACTGAGGATCATGCCTTTCTTCAAGGGGACATCTACGGCACGGGTGTTTATCACAGCAGGGCCCTCATGCACATTGAGGCGGAACCCCAGGCCATGGCCTGTACCATGGAAAAAGGTCATCCCATGCTGCCAGAGGAACTGCCTTGCAAGGGCATCCAGCTGATAACCACAGGTCCCTGCAGGAAACCGAGCGGATGCAAGGGCCAGATTCCCCTTGAGGACCAGGGTATAATCTCTCTTCTGCTCGTCGGTAGCCTTACCAAACAAGATGGTACGGGTTATATCGGTAAGACCGAACTCGTACATGCCCCCGGTATCGAGGACAAGCAGCCCATCCCCTTCAATACGGGAATTACTCTCTTCTGTTGCGCTGTAGTGACACATCGCACCATGTTCGGCCCAGCCTGAAATGGGGGAGAAAGCCTCGCCCAAGCAAGCTTTGTTTCGCTCCCTCTGCTTTTGCAGAAGGGTGGAAACCTCGATCTCGTCATATCCTCCGTTCTCAGTATCGAGACGGGCAAGGAAGTTGACCAGGGCGACACCATCAAGAAGATGGCTGCGCCTCATGCCTTCCAGTTCAGTCTCATTCTTACTGGCCTTCAGGTCAGTTGTAAAATCCCTTCCCTCAACATGTCTGGCCTTCAGTGTCGCCTCATACAGGTTAAGATTGAGTTTCTTCGGATCATAATAGAGGACGTCTCCCTCTGTGAGCACGCCTTCAACGGTTGTCTTCGCATCCTCGTAAGGGAGCAGCTCAAACTCCTCTTCCATCTGCAGGCGGATCTTCTTGGTAAATCTCTTGGGATCGGTGAAGAGCCAGGCCTTCTCGGTGCCTATAAGCATAAAGGAGAGGAACACCGGAGAGTGTACAGAGACATCGGAGGAGCGCAGGTTGGTTATCCATGCGATATCATCCAGAGATGAGATTAGTGTGTAGTTACACCCTTTCTCCACCATAGCCAGACGGGTCATCGTAAGCTTCTGGATCCTGCTGAATCCCGCTATCTCATTTGGGAGATCGACGACTGGCGTGGAAGCGATCTGAGGGCGATCAGCCCATATCTCATCAAGGTAATCAGGACAGACGACCAGCTCTATCCCCCTCTGCTTGAAAGCTGCATCCAGATGAGCCTTCTCTGAGACAGTCAGTGTCGAGCCGTCGATTCCTATCCTGCTTTTTTCAGGGAGTTCACTCGCCATCCAGCTTTGGGGGTCCTTGACGTTTTCAGTATCGAGCTTCATCAGCTTGATGGAGGTTCCCCCGATCTGTTGGGCGCCTTGGATGAAATAGCGCGAATCCACCCAGAGCAGCGCTTCGGTCTTGGTTATCAGGACAGTTCCCGCACTTCCGGTAAACCCGGAGATCCACTCCCTGCTTCTCCAACGTGAGGAAACATATTCGCTCTGATGAGGATCAGTACCATTTATATACCAACCGTCCAAGCCTTCACGCTTCAAGACGGTCCGCAACTCAGCTATTCGTTGTTCAACTGATGACATCTACGTACTCCTATGCCCTCTTGTCTGTTTTTCGTAACACCAGGTAGAGGGCTAGTCCGGCGATCATCATTGCAAGACAGAACAGCTGTCCCATCGAGATATTGAAAAAAGATTGGAAGAGGGAGATGTTGTCACTCTCTTTTCCCCAAGCGAGGATATACCCCAAATTCTCATCAGGAGCCCTAAAGTATTCAATGACAAAACGGATGAAACCGTAAAGCATGAGGTAGGCAGAGAGGGCAAACCCATAGGGTTGTCTCTCTCTTCTCGGGCGGATGACGAACCACATGATCAAAAAGAGGACTATCCCTTCAAACAGGGCTTCATAGAGCTGGGAGGGGTGACGGGGAAGATTTACCAACGATCCTGCAACATAAGGAATATCCAGCGAATCCGCTACAGATCGTACCCATCCATAGTTTGTAGAGAAATGGGGGGCGTTAGGGAAGACCATTGCCCAAGGCTTGGTTGATACCCTGCCGAAGAGTTCGCCATTTATGAAGTTGCCTAACCTGCCGAAGGTGTACCCAAGGGGAACCGCATAGACAACAGTGTCGGCAAGTTCAAAGAAATGCATCTTGTTTTTCTTGCTGAAAAAATAGGCGCCCAGGACCGCACCGACAAGGCCTCCATGATAGCTCATGCCAGGCAGTCCCACGAACTGTCCGCCTTGGAAAGGCCAGAAGATCATCCATGGATGTGTCCAATAGTAGGTGGTGCCATCATAAAAGAGCACGGAGAAGAGACGGGCTCCCACCACAAGGCCCAGGATGCAGGCAAGCACCAGGTTCTGGCTCTGGTCCGGATCGAGGGAAACCTCCCCCTTCCTTGCTTGCAGACGAATCAGTCCGTATGCAATCGCAAAAGCCACCACATACATCAGTCCATACCATCGCAGGGGCAAGCCAGGGATGATTTCAGGAGAAATCCAACCGGGAAAATGGAGGAATTGAGTCATGAAGCAAGTGTAATGTGCAATAGTGTTGAGGTCAATACTCCAAAGAGTAGCCTAATTTCACATTATTAAGTATATTCAAAGTATGAAAAGAAAAAATGTAACAAGGCTAAGCCTAACACTCATATTATTGCTTATCATTATTCCTCTTTTTTCTTCGGGTTCCTTTGAGGAAATTCTCGCTGCCCCAAGCAACAACGCTTTGAGCATACCCACACAAGGGGACAAGATTTCCACAGATATGGAGGCCTTGGGAAGACTCTATCGCTATGT
Organism: Spirochaetales bacterium; assembly: GCA_012838275.1. GTDB lineage: Bacteria > Spirochaetota > Spirochaetia > Sphaerochaetales > Sphaerochaetaceae > Sphaerochaeta. The sequence goes on along the minus strand of DUPO01000158.1, from coordinate 2,359 downwards.
CGATAGCATCTATATCGAGGAAGTCGACAAGGAGAAGGTTTTCAATGACCTTGCCTCCGCTCTGGTTGCCTCGCTTGAGGATCCCTACTCCTTCTACGTTCCCCCTTCTGAAGCAACCGACTACATGGAAGGGACGACTGGGGTGTATGGAGGCATAGGCACCTACCTCAACAAACCTTCTCCAGAGCGCAAGGACCCCTCCGACCCCTCCTCCTATATGGTTACCATCATATCACCCTTCCCAGGCTCCCCAGCCCAGAGGGCAGGGCTTATGGCAGGCGATCTCATCAGCCATATCAACGGGGAGAAGGTCGACGACCTGAGCAGTCACGAAGCGAGCATCCTTCTCAGAGGAGAGCCGAAAACCGAAGTGACCATCACTGTATTCAGAGGCGGGACTTCGTTCGACCTCAGCCTGATCAGGGAAAAAATCAGTACTCCGACAGTTGAAGGCAACATCATAGATGGGGATATCGGCTATATCGTGCTTTCCGAATTCACCCCCCAGACTGGTGAACAGATGCTGAAAAGTGTAAAAGATCTGATAAAACAGGGTATCAAAGGCCTCATCATCGATGAACGCAACAACTCTGGCGGTGCTGTCGACGGAGCGATGCAAGTTGCGAACATCTTCCTTCCTGCCAATAAGACCCTAGTCACCATCCAAGGCAAGAAGGGCTCGAACCGTGACCAGCGTTACATTTCCACAGGCTCAACCTTAGTGCCCAAGGATCTTCCCATCGTGCTGCTTACCAATGGAGGTTCCGCATCCTCATCTGAGATTCTTGCAGCGGCGCTGAAAGACAACAACCGGGCGACACTCATAGGTACCAAGACATTCGGAAAGGGGGTTGTCCAGGATGTGTTCAAGTTTGGAGACGGATATGCCCAGGTCACCACTGCCCACTACTACACCCCAACCGGTGAAAACATCCATAAGAAGGGGATAGAGCCCGATATCATGGTCGAGGACATCAAGCTCGAGGACGAGGAGATTCCCGCCTACGAGAAGCTGATGACCGAAAAATCCCTTTCAACCTTTGCCGACAAGCATCCTGAACCTACGACAGAGAACATACTCCTCTTCTCAGAGCAGTATGCTGAACTAGGCATAAACAGGGATATCCTGAACATTCTGATGAGAAACGAATATCTCGGAAGAATTCCCTTCGATGACAGGCCGGTAGGAGACCTTGTCTTCGACAAACAGCTCAAGCGAGCAGTTGAGTTCATACGCAAAGGCAAATAATCATTACCCGGAACCTGGATGAAAAGATCCAGGCCAGCTACATGCCCTCCCGTCCTTCTCCGAAAGAAAGGGCGGGAGGGTTTTCATTTTCTCTAGCTTCATACGGCAATGCAATACCCTGCTTTTAGCAGGAACCGTCCTCTGTATTCAAGTATTATTGCAAAAAATTCAAAAATTAACCGGTACACCTCTTGTTGTTAGAGTAGTGTCCAGCTATCGGAGACCCTAGAATATCAAAAATATAGAGACTTTCCCCTTGTCCCGATATCTAAAGGAGGAGTTTGCAGATGTCCCTTTTTCTAGTCTCATCCGATTGGCGTTTCAAAGAACGTTTCAAACACCATTTTTCCTATGAGTACCTGCATGAGTTCAGTATGGTCAAAAAACTAGTAACCGCAGTCGCAGAGGCCAAGAGTGAAGAAGAGATATGGATCCTGGCAGATGAAAAATTGGGATCGGGTTCTCAACTGAAGCTCCTTCAGGAGCTTCAGGAGACATCAGCTCCAATACAGGTGATCCTATTCCTTGATCGGGGCTCCCTCCCCTTCATTCTGCCGGAACTCTCTTTTCCGGTTGAATTCATCCAAAAGGAAAACCTGAACTACACCAATTTCTTTTTGCGCTTCAGTGATGATCCCAGTGTGCGCGAAGATGCTACCTACACGACTGAAAGCTTTATTGGCAGTAGCGACAAGATGCAGGAGCTGCGCTCCCAGCTCGCCACCTATGCAAAGGGGGAGTGCTCTATCCACTTGTACGGGGAGACAGGAACAGGGAAGGAGATTGCAGCAAAAATAATCCATAAGATCAAGAATCCATTCCGGCCCATGGTAAGCGTCAACTGTTCTTTACTGCATGGGCCGGTCGGGGACTCCATGTTCTACGGGCATACTAAAGGAGCCTTCACAGACGGCAAGAGTGATCTGCCCGGGTTGATCCATGAGGCTCACCGCTCAACGCTCTTCCTCGATGAGGTGGAGAACCTCAGCCTGAGCTCCCAGGCGAACATGCTCAGGCTTTTGGAGAGCGGGCGATACAGGCAGCTCGGGGACACCAAAGTGAAGGTATCAGAGTTCAGGCTGGTAACAGCCTCCAACATGAACCTGAAAC
>DUPO01000157.1 GCA_012838275.1 Spirochaetales bacterium | reverse complement strand
TTTGCATTAATTGTGCATTTTATGCATATTTATGCAGTTTGTTTACGGTACGTACCTAATTGACTGCCATAAGACGTTGTATTTCTCCAGATCGGAGCCGAGATCATCGAGGTTGTCGGAGTTTTTCATATCCTCAGAAGTGAAGAAATACGTGTCGCTGTCCATATGCTTGGCGGCACCTGTATTGGTGGTAGGGGGGAAACCGAACTCGTCAAGGAATTCGGCGTGGTTCTCGGGGTCATGCATAAAGTTGATGAACGCATGCGCAGCCTCACTGTTCGCAGCCCCCTTGGGAATTACCATGTTGTCGATATACATCATGCCCCCTTCTTCGGGGATGAAGAAATCGATGTTGTCCCAATTCTTTTTGGGTATCTCGGCGAAAATGTTTTCAGGATAGCTGTGGGAGACCCAGAATTCACCTTGACTGAAGGCCTTGCCGAAAGATTCGGAGTCGAACTTCACGAGGTTGGGTTTCCACTCGTTGATTATGAGGTCTGTCGCTTCCTGCAGTTCTTGTTCGTTGGTAGTGTTGGCGTTGTATCCAAGATGCTTCAGACCTGCCGCCATCACTTCACGCATATCATCTAGCATGGACATTTTTCCAGCCATGCGCTTGTCGCCGAAGATGGACCAGTCGCGCTTATAGTCTGCAGGTGCCTTTTCCTTGTTGACCGCTATTCCGCTTGAACCCATGAAGTAGGGTACCGAATAATCCATGTCAGGGTCATAGGAAGCTTTCTCCTTGATTATCGGGCTGACATACTTTAGGTTGGGTAGCTTGCTGTGGTCGAGCTTTTCAACCTTGTCCAGCTTGATCATGATGGAGGTGTAGTCAGAGGAGGGAAAAATGATGTCATAGCCTTTGTTTCCACCGGCCATCACTTTGGCAAACATCTCCTCATTGGAGGCGAAGTTGTCGATAACGACCTTTATACCGGTCTCCTTTTCAAATTTAGCTACTAGGGAGTCGGGTGTATAGTAGGTCCAGTTGTAGAGGTAGAGCTTGCCACTCCTATCAGAGTCTTTCTGGCAACCTGTAAATATAAAAATTGTGATAGCCACAAGGCTGATGATGAAGAGTTTGGAAAACTTGTGCAAAGCGCACCTCCTGAAAGTAGTGTTGCCTCCGAATCTTAGCTGCTTGCAGCCACAGTTTTAAGAAATCGTCTAAAGGTAAAGGCTATGACCATAGTACCCAATATCATGACAAAAGTCAGTGCATTGATAACCGGAGATACGCCATAGCGGATCATCGAGTAGACATAGAGGGGGAGGGTCCCCGATCCGGGTCCAGAAACAAAGAATGTGATGACAAAGTCCTCGAGGGACATGGTTATGCACATCAGGAATCCGGAAAGTATCCCCGGGATGATGGTGGGGATGATTACCTTACGTAGGGTCTGCGCCTCGTTTGCCCCGAGGTCACGGGCGGCTTCCACTGTCGAGTAATCGAACTCATCGAGGCGGGCAGAGACCATCATGAAGACAAACGGGAGGTTGAAGGTCGTATGAGCCGCAAAGATGGTGAACATGCCGAGGCGCACCTTCACAGCCGAGAAGAAGATGAGCATCGAGATACCTATGATGACCTCAGGAAGTACCATAGGGAGATAGCTTATGGTGGTGATGTAGTTTTTCCCCTTGAACCGGTACCACTTGATGCCGATGGCTGCCAGGGACCCTAGGAAGGTAGCGGTGATGCTGCTGGTCAGGGCAATGATGAGGCTGTTTCTGAACGCTGTCCACAGTGAGGGGCTTTCAAAGACCAGCTTCTTGTACCAAATCAGGGAGGCATGGCTCCACTCCATCCCCTTGGAGTTGTTGAAAGAGAAGAAGACAACTACGAAGAGAGGCACGAACAGGAAGATGATGGTCAGGTAGAGCATGCTGTTTGAGAAGGTGAACTTGGAGCGCTTGTTGTATCGGTGCTTGTTCATTTGGCTGCCCCCTTGCGAGAGTGGTGCTTGCGTATGCTCTGTTCCAGGGACTGCTGGGAGGTTTTTTTTGTCTGCTGTTGTTCCCGTTTGCCGTTATAGAGCATCCAGAAGACACCAACCAGGGATATGAGGGTAAGCACCATGGAGAAGGCCGAGGCCAAGGGCCAGTTACGGGTCTTGGAAACCTGGTCAACGATGATGTTTCCTATCATGGTTGAATCCTTTCCTCCGACGAGTAAGGGGACTGTATAGGCGCCGAAAATGGGTATGAAGGTAAAGATGAAGGCTGTACTGAGGCCGCTTTTGATATTGGGAAACATGACCTTTACAATTGACTGGAGCTTGGTAGCACCAAGGTCGCGCGCCGCGTCCAGGAGAGCGAAGTCAAATTTGTCTATGGTGGTGAATAGAGGCAAGATTGCAAAGGGAAGATACATGTAGATGAGTACCAGTACCACAGCCCCGTTGTTGTAGATAAGCTGTACCCCTTCGGTGAGGATGCCCATCTTGATCAGAAGCGTATTGATGAAACCTTCTGTAGCGAGTATCGATATCCACGCATATATGCGGATAAGCGAATTGGTCC
>DUPO01000015.1 GCA_012838275.1 Spirochaetales bacterium | reverse complement strand
CAGGAAGAAGAGGTCTCGGTCTCGCCAAACATCTTATTGAAGAGCATAAGGATGTGGTGATAATCGACAACTCTCACGAGCGTGTTGCAACTGCCGTTGCGAAACTCGACTGCTTGGGAATTCTAGGCAATGGCACAGACATAGAAAAACTCATTGAAGCCGGATGTGAGAGTGCTGAGGCATTCATCGCTGTAACAAACAGCGATGAGATAAACCTTGTCTCTTGCGGGATAGTCTCCTCGACTTTCAAGAACACCAAGACTGTAGCAGCTATCCGTAGCCTCATCTATACCGGTGCAGATGGACTTAAGGAAGGATTGCTTGGCATAGACTACATCGTCAATCCCAATGCAGAAGCCGCCAGATATATATTCAACACCATCGAACAAGGGGTATATAGCAACGTTTTGGGCTTCAGCAACACAAACCTATTACTATATAACTTCTATGTGGAGCCTTTTTCCCCGTATATTGGCACCTCAGTCATGGATATGCGTAACAAGCTGAAGGCAGATTTTGTCATAGCGGCAATTAGCAGGGGACATAAGGCCCTCGTCCCCTCAGGCTCTACTTCCATCCAACCCAAGGACACCCTCTCAATCGTCGCTGACTCTGAAGAGGTCACCGACATCCTCAAGACAGTAGGCAAGCTTCAGAAGAAACCCACCAAGATCGTTTTGGTAGGGGCAAGCAGGATTACCCGTGCACTCCTAAACCGCATGACCGTTGCCATGAGAACAAAGGTTACTGTCGTCGACCAGGACGAAGATGTCTGTAATGATTTTTCTGAAAGGTTTCCTGAAGTCCTAGTAATAAAAGCCGACATCACCGACGAGGACATCATGCAGGAGGAACAGCTGGGTAGCTATGATCTGCTCATTGCCCTTACTGACAACGATGAACTCAATGTCATCACCGCCTCCTATGCAAAGAGAATAGGCATCTCCCGATCCATGGCCCTGATCAGGCAGAACAACAACTACACACGCCTTGCCTCCTACCTGGATATCGATGTGGTGATCTCCATTACCGACACTACGGTGGAGTCCCTGTTGCGGTACTTGAGGGGCACCAACATAGAGAGCCTACACAGTCTGTACAATGGTCAGCTGGAAATCTTCGAATTCTCCATCAACGGCACTTGTTCTGTCTGTGGTAAAAAACTCAGTGAGATTAACATGAAGAAAAAGGCTATAGTAGCTGGGCTTACCGGTAAGAGTGGCAAAAGTGTCATTCCAACGGGAAACTCTACCCTCCATGAGGGCGATACTGTTATTGTGGCCGCCATGCGTGAGTCTGCAGAGTTCATACAAAAGCTTTTTGGGTAGGTAACAATGATTAATTGGAAACAAGATTTCAGACTGCTGGCCTTCATCCAGCTGGTCCTCGGCTTTTTCATGCTTTTCCCAACCCTTATAGCCGTATACCTTAAGGAAGAGGCTGCCCTACAGGGTTTTCTTGTAGCCTACGGAGTAATGGCCGTTTTTTGTGCTCTCGTCTTTTATCTGACCAGAAACATAGAAAACCACACCTTGGGATCACGTGACGGATATCTGTTTGTCACCTTTACCTGGATAATAGCAACAACCATAAGTGCAATACCTCTAGTTGCTAGCGGTAGCTATGTAAACTATAGCAGCGCTTTCTTTGAGATCATGAGCGGGTTCACCACAACAAGTGCTACGGTGCTCCCTGAGATAGAGAGCCTTCCCAAATCAATCCTCTTCTGGCGATCAGAAACAAACTGGCTGGGTGGCATGGGAATCGTGGTGCTGTTTGTGGCACTCCTGCCTGCCTTGGGAGTCAGCGGGACGCTGTTGGTAGGCGCAGAGTCAGTCGGCCCCACCAAAGATAAACTTACTCCCAAGATAAAGACCACCGCAGCAATCCTCTGGTCGATCTACCTGCTCTTCTCCCTACTTGAAACGGTGTTGCTCAAACTCGGCGGGCTCTCGCTCTATGATGCGGTAACCGTAACTTTCTCCACTATGGCAGCAGCTGGATT
>DUPO01000156.1 GCA_012838275.1 Spirochaetales bacterium | reverse complement strand
GTGAAGGAGAACGGTTCGATTTCAATGGGGTTAAAGGTTACGTGATAGTAGCATGTGCACACTACGGGGGCAATCAAGAAAAAGAAGGAAACAAGCGAAACCAAACAGTGCTATATAATATAGAAGAGCGTGGCTACCGTCTTCTTTGCGCCCTACCCTACCAACCGAGAAATTAGGATCATAAAAAAATTGAAAATCCGAATACCAAAAATCAAAAAGCAAAGCACAAACCATTAGGACAAGTTCTGTCGGAATGGCTAGCCATCCCGACAGAATCCAGAACAATCTGTTATAAAACGCTGACAGTCTTCAGGAACTTGAACTGACCGTCCTTCACTGTCTTGATGAATGCCATCTCCTTATCGGCATCACCATTGGAGTCAAAGGTAATCTTTCCAGTCACACCTTCGACAGAGACTCCGGCGAGGGCATCACGGATGGCAGGGCCCTTGGTAGAGTTAGCCTTCTCGATAGCCTTCAGGGCTGTGATGTAAGCATCGTAGCCAAGGGCAGAGACTGCTGGGATGATCTCATCCTGCTTGTTCGCTACCAGGTAGGTCTTGAAACCCTTTATGAAGGATGCCGCCTCAGCAGTCGCAGGGTCTGCATCGTCAAAAAAAGTCGAAAGGACAATGCCTTCGGCGCTTTTACCGGCATTTTCTATGATCGAGGAGTTTTCCCATGTATCGCCTGCCATGATCTTCGCATTGATGCCGAGCTCACGGGCCTGCTTGATGATAAGAGGAGCGGTAGCGATGGATGATGGGGCAAAGATCACATCGGGGTTTGCTGCCTTGATATTGGTCAGGATGGACTTGAAGTCAGTGGTATTGGTCTGGAAGCGCTGTTCGCTGACCACGTTCCCGCCAAGATCCTTGAAAGCCTTGCTGAAGAAGTTACCAAGACCTGAGGAGTAGTCGTCCCCTAGCTGGGTAATGACAGCAGCCTTCTTGGCCCCTTCCTGCCAAGCATAGTTGGCCATGACGGTTCCCTGGAAAGGATCGAGGAAACAGACGCGGAAGTAGTAGTCGTTGCTCTGGGTCACCTGAGGGTTGGTGCAGGAAGCACCTATGGCCGGGATCTTGTTATCAAGGAAGATATCACCAGCTGCAATGGATACGCCGGAGCCATACGAACCGATGATGAGGGAAGCACCGCTGGAGATAAGGCTCTGTGCAGCAGTGACCGCTTCGGTCTTGTCACTCTTGTTGTCCGCTTCGACAAGTCTCACATTGTATGTCTCACCGTTGATCTGAACTGTGGGATAGACAGTGTTGGCATACCTGATGCCCAAGGCTTCCTGATACCCTCCTCCACCATTTTCACCGGTAAGAGGCTGGAACACACCGATAACAACTTCCTTTACACCACCCTTAGCTTCACTGCTACCAGTGGCAAAAACTACTGAACCCAAAAGAAGTATGACCAACAAGGCAACAGTCAATTTCTTCATACAAATCCTCCAATTACAATTGATGAGCACATTATCACCTACCAAATCACTTGGACACAAGAAAAATATGAAAAAAGAGTGCTAAAATGTTGATATACCTCAAAAAGAGGCAAAAAACTAGAAAAAATCCTAACAGTGAGGGACAGACAGATACATAAAGGCATCTGTCACTTCATTTTTTTATATGAAAAGGGAGAGAAAGCCCTAAATCCTTGTATATTCTTACATCCATGGCCTTTTCATACAATTCTTATGCATAACCT
>DUPO01000014.1 GCA_012838275.1 Spirochaetales bacterium | reverse complement strand
TCCTTGTCACTGCTGCTTGCCAGCAGACCCTCCAGGAATTCTTTGGTGATAGCGTCCTGAGGGAGCATGAAACCACTCTCCCTATGCAGGTCCTCCTGGATTATCCTGTTTGACCTTACGAGTGTATCGGCAAGTTGCTTGACAATGGGATCGGAAGTCTCACACGCTATGCTCAGGGCAAGAGCCTCCTGCTTTGCCTTGCTTCTGGCAAGATTGTTCAGCACTCCCTTTACCGTATCGCTTTTCTTCTGTTGGTCTGCATAGTTCTTCGGCAACAGATAGATGGCATGCGAAGGACAGGCATCCACGCAAAGGCGACAACCGTCGAGGCACTTTGATGCGTCAATCTGGCCGGTTTCGGTATTGGTAGCTCCGGTAGGACAGACAAACAGGCAGATGCAATCTTTGGTGCAGAGCCGTATGTTTCTTACTGCATGCATCAGATGGCCTCCTTTCTGACAGGGAGAATCTTAAGGCTCGGGACCTTGCAGACAGGACAGGTTTCCGGGGGGAGATCCCCCACATAGACAAATCCACAGATATCGCAGACATAGACACTGGTACCCTCCAAGAGGGCATTGCCCTGCCTTTCGTATCTTGTGAGCAGACTCTTCAGCAGCTTCGAGGCTTTCTCTCCCCATACCAATGCTCTCAGGGCGCCACGGTCATGTTCATTCCCAATTGCCTTTTTAGCCTCGGCATACCCCTGAAGAAGGTCTTTCTCCACAAGATCGGAGAGCTCCTTGAAAGAAGCTCCCTTGTGTTTTCGTGCCCCCTTGCAGGAGAGTTCTTCATAATAGGAAGAGAGCCTGGAAAAGAGTTCGGCCTCCTCCACCCTCATCTGCTTTTCACAGGTCTTGGCAAGGTTGGAGCAGACTGCTCCCAACTCCTCCAAAGACATTTCACGCATATTTTCTTCCATATGAACCCCCTGGATTTCATTCTACTCGTAAGTATAGCATCCTATGACGCTTTTTTGGAAAAACAGATGCATTATTTTATCGGTCCGATCACGTATACATATATGCGAATATGACGTCCTCTTACCGTCAAAATCCGATTGTTGGGTACATTTCAATTTTTATCCGAGGTCATTTATTCCTATTGGATATTATTTCCATGGTTTTTGACGTATTTCTGACAAATGCCTCTTTTAGAACAGATACTCATGCTATGGAAACAAAGATGATTGGGGAAGCAATCCGTCAATTGCGCCTTGCACAAAACATGACACAACAGGATTTGATGGATCGGGCACATCTAACCAGAAGCCAGATACACTACATCGAGAAAAACAAGAGGACACCCCGCAAGCAGACGCTGGAAAATATCAGCGCTGCCTTCGGGATGTCCCTATTTGAGTTACTCTCTTACGTTTTTCAGTAGTCGCCCAGCTCTCCGACGCCAAGCATATCATCGATGGATGCCCCAGGGGCCACCATCGGGTAAGCCTTGTCGTCCATAGGAATCTCACACTCGATGACACAGGGAGCGTTGGCGTCCAAGGCCTCTTGCAGGATCTGTCTGGGATCATCGTCCAGACCGATCTTACGGCCCTGAATCCCATACGCTTGTGCCAGAACCATCCAATCGACACCGCCATCCAGCGTTGTCTCGCTGTAATGGTTGTCAAAGAAGAGTGTCTGCCACTGGCGCACCATACCCAAGGTGTGGTTATTCATCAACAGGATTATCACAGGAAGGTTATAGCGTGCAATGGTTGCAAGCTCATTGCAGTTCATTCCGAAGCTTCCGTCCCCTGCCACATTGACTACCCTGCTCTTGGGGTTGCCCACCTGGGCTCCGATCGCAGCCCCTGTGCCATACCCCATGGTTCCGAGCCCTCCGCTGGTCAAGAAGTGTCCGGGCTGTACATGCTTGAGGAACTGCGCTGCCCACATCTGATGCTGCCCCACCTCGGTGACGATAAAGAATTCCGGAGGAAGGACCTTCTGCAGGCTCTTGAGGATAGTCTTGGCACGCTGACTCTCGTTATCGAAACGGATAGGATAACGCAACTTGTAGGAGCGTACCTGATCCATCCATTTTTCATTTGTATGGGGCTTTGTGATGCGCTTGTTCAGTTCAGAGAGCACCACCTTCACATCCCCGATGACATGACAGAAACTCTTGATGTTCTTGTCGATCTCAGCCGGGTCCACATCGATATGGATTATCCTTGCATTCTGGGCAAAGCCGCTCGCCTTACTTACCACCCGGTCGCTGAAACGGGCGCCCACCACCACAAGCAGGTCACAGGCGGAAACACACATGTTCGATACCTTCGAGCCGTGCATTCCCACCATACCGGTGAAGCGTTCGTTGTAGGAACTTATCGCCCCACACCCCATCAGGGAGGTGCAGACAGGGGCATCGATAAGGTCTACGAATGTACCGAGTTCCTCAGATGCCTTACCCCTGATCACACCCCCGCCGACATAGAGCATGGGCCTCTCACTCTCTTCGATCATAGCAAGGGCCATATCCAAGTTCTCCTCACTCAGGCGTTCGGTCCTAGGCGAGATCGGAAGCGGCTTTTGGAAGACGTAGTCAGTCGTGTGGACGGTGACATCCTTGGGGATGTCTATCAAGACAGGCCCCGGTCTCCCCTCCTGGGCGATCCTAAAGGCATCTCGGATGGTCTGTGCAAGCATAGTCACATCCTTGACGATGTAGTTGTGCTTTGTGATGGGCATGGTGATCCCCGTGATGTCCACTTCCTGGAAACTGTCCTTGCCCAGCAGAGGCAAGGTCACGTTTCCCGTAAGGGCAACCATGGGCACACTGTCCATGTAGGCGGTTGCAATTCCGGTCACCATGTTGGTGGCTCCCGGCCCGCTGGTGGATATGCACACCCCTACCTTGCCTGTTGAACGGGCGTATCCGTCTGCGGCATGGCTGGCACCCTGCTCATGGGCGGTCAGGATATGCTTTATCCTATGCTGGTTGTGATACAGGGCCTCATACAAGGGCAACACTGCCCCGCCTGGGAAGCCGAATACGACATCCGTGCCCTGTTCGGCCAAACACTCAATTATTATCTGTGCTCCGGTCATTTGCATGGTAGGTTCTCCTTGGTATTTTTGGTCTTACTGCTTGAAAATCGCCCCAGTCGATGCGCTGGTCACCTGCCTGGCATACCTGGCAAGGTAGCCGGTGGTTATGGGACTAGGCTTGCATTTCCAACTCTTCTTTCTATTTTCCAGTTCTTTTTCATCAACCATCAGCTCAAGCTTCCCTGCCGGGATGTCGATGCTGATCAGATCCCCTTCCCGGACCAGGGCGATGGGCCCCCCTTCGGCCGCTTCCGGACTCACATGTCCGATAGAGGCTCCTCGGGTCGCACCGCTGAATCTTCCGTCAGTGATGAGGGCGACATCCTTGTCCAACCCCATGCCGGCTATGGCGGAGGTCGGGCTGAGCATCTCACGCATCCCCGGTCCTCCCTTGGGCCCTTCATAGCGAATCACCACCACGTCACCCTTTTTGATCTCGGAAGCATAGATAGCCTTGATGACATCCTCTTCGCTTTCAAAGACCCTGGCAGGTCCCTTATGGACAAGCATCGCCTCATCGACAGCACTACGCTTGACCACAGCACCATCGGGGGCAAGGTTACCTTGCAGCACGGCGATGCCGCCAGTGACAGAGTAAGGGTTGTCCACAGGCCTGATCACCTCAGGATTGTGATTGGCCGCACCCTTGTAAAGATCGCCGATACTCTTGCAGCTTACGGTTTGCAACGAACCGTCCAGAAGGCCCTTCTTGTCGAGCTCACCCATTACTGCCAGGACACCCCCCGCCTGGTAGAGATCCTCGATATGATAAGGACCGGCCGGAGCAAGGTGGCAGAGGTTGGGTACCTTTGCGCTGACTCTGTTGGCCATGAAAATATCCAGGTCCACATGCGCCTCATGGGCGATGGCGGGAAGGTGGAGCATCGTGTTTGTACTGCAACCGAGGGCCATATCGACAACCAGGGCATTCTCAAATGCCTTCGCTGTCATGATGTCCAAAGGTCGTATGTTCTTTTCCAGAAGCTCCATGATCTTGTACCCAGCCTCTTTTGCCAGGCGATCACGGGCACTGTAGACAGCAGGGACGGTCCCGTTTCCGGGAAGCCCCATTCCGATTGCCTCGGTCAGGCAGTTCATGCTGTTGGCCGTGTACATGCCGCTGCATGAACCGCAGGTCGGACATGCGCTGTCCTCAAACATGTCCAGCTGCTCCTGGCTCATCGTTCCGGCAGCATTGCTGCCAACAGCCTCAAACATCGTCGAAAGGCTCATGCCGTTGACCGAGCCTCCGGGGACATGGCCTGCGAGCATAGGACCTCCTGAGACAAAGATCGATGGGATGTTAAGCCTCGCCGCCGCCATAAGCATGCCAGGGACGATCTTGTCGCAGTTAGGGACAAACACCAGGGCATCGAAAGGATGGGCGGTAGCCATGATCTCGATGGAGTCTGCGATGATCTCACGACTGGCAAGGGAGTATTTCATACCCGTATGTCCCATCGCTATGCCATCACAGACGCCGATAACAGGAAACGATACCGGGTTGCCGCCTGCAGCACGCACACCCGCCTTCACCCCGGAGACAATCCTATCCAGGTGGATATGTCCCGGGATGATCTCATTCGCACCGTTAACGATGCCGATCATGGGCATATGAATTTCACGGTCTGTCCAACCTAGAGCCTTCATAAGGGAGCGGTGGGGAGCCTTGTCGACTCCTTCTGTCATCACACTGGATCGTTTCTTGGTATCGTCCATCCTACTACCTCCCGTTTACAGGGCCTGGGCAATCAGGCTGCCCATCTCTTTTGTACCGACTCTTTTCATGCCCTCGGTGAAAATATCAGCGGTGCGATAAGACGCATCGAGAACCTTGGAAACCGCCTCTTCTACAGCGTCGGCCTCTTCAATCAGGCCGAAGGTATAGCGGAGCATCATCCCTACGGAGAGGATGGTGGCTATCGGGTTGGCAATGTCCTTTCCGGCGATATCCGGGGCACTGCCGTGGATTGGCTCATACATGCCGAAGCTGTCCTCCCGCAGCGAAGCGGAGGGGAGCATCCCGATGGAACCGGTGATCTGGGAAGCCTCGTCGCTGAGGATGTCACCGAACATGTTTCCGGTCACAATGACGTCGAACTGACGCGGGTTGCGTACCAGCTGCATCGCTGCGTTGTCCACATAGAGATGACTCAGCGCAACATCCGGGTACTCGAAAGCCAGGCGTTCCACCACCTCGCGCCAAAGCTGGCTCGAGTTGAGGATGTTTGCCTTGTCGACAGAGCAAAGTTTCTTGGTTCGCTTCTGTGCGATCTCAAAGCCCTTGCGCACAATGCGTTCGATCTCCGCCACGGTATAACTCATCGTGTCATAGGCACTGTTTTCATCCCGCCCACGCTCGCCGAAGTAGATGCCTCCGGTGAGTTCGCGAACAACCATGATATCCAGGCCTTCGCCCACAATTTCAGGTTTCAGGGGACAAGCGGCGCTCAGCTGCTTGTAGATGATGGCAGGACGAAGGTTGCAGAACAGGCCAAACTCACCACGAAGTCCCAACAGGGCCTTCTCGGGGCGGATGTCGCTGGGAAGCTTATCCCATTTTGGTCCGCCGACTGAGCCCAGAATGATGCTGTCACTCTCCTTGCACCCCTTGAGGGTCTCCTCGGGAAGGGGCTTGCCGGTGGCATCGATGGCGCATCCTCCGGCAAGGTAGGTGCTGTAGGTGAACTCGTGCCCGAACTTCTTCTGGACACGGTCAAGGACCTTGACCGCTTCCGCTACGATATCTACCCCGATGCCGTCACCCGGCACCAATGCTATATGCTTCTTCATGCTTGCTTTCCTTTCTCAACCATATAGGGGGCGAGCCCTCCTGCCTGGATCAAAGCCTGCATGAAGGAAGGGAACGGTTCGCTTTGGAATTTCTTTCCGCTGGTCTCATTGGTGATGATCCCCGTGGAGAAGTCCACACTGACCACATCCCCTGCCTTGATACCGTCACAAGCCTCTTCACACTCAAGGATAGGCAGGCCGATATTCAGCGAGTTCCGATAGAAGATACGGGCGAAGGTGCGCGCGATGACACACGAGACGCCGCTCTCCTTAATGGCTATCGGAGCGTGTTCACGACTCGAGCCGCAGCCGAAATTCTTGTCAGCTACGATGATGTCCCCCTGTTTCACCTGTTTGATGAACTCGGAGTCTATATCCTCCATGCAGTGCATGGCCAGTTCCTTGTGATTGGAAGTATTGAGATACCTCGCGGGGATGATGACGTCGGTATCGACGTTATCCCCATACCTGAAGACAGATCCTCTTGCTTGCATTATCGCTCCTCCTGCAGTTTGGCGGGGTCGGCGAGGTACCCCTTGATCGCACTTGCAGCGGCGACAGCCGGACTTGCAAGATAGACTTCACTCTTCACATGGCCCATGCGGCCAACGAAATTCCTGTTGGTGGTGCTTACCGCACGCTCCCCCTCTGCCAGGATCCCCATATGCCCGCCAAGGCAAGGGCCGCAGGTAGGGGTGGAGACAGCACAACCGCTGTCGACAAAGATATCAAACAACCCTTCATTCATCGCCTGCTTCCAGATCTTCTGGGTTGCAGGGAAGATGAGGCACCGTGCCCAAGGGGCGACCTTATGGCCCTTGAGGATGGCCGCAGCCTCACGCAGGTCACTGATACGTCCGTTGGTGCACGAACCGATCACCACCTGGTCGATCTTTATCTCACCTACCTCATCGATGGTGCGGGTGTTGGAAGGAAGGTGGGGAAAGGATACCGTGCTCTTCACCTTCGAAAGGTCAATGTCGATCACACGCTCATACTCCGCATCCTCATCAGCCTCATAGATGACAGGCTTGCGGGGACAGTGTTCGTCAAGGTAGGCAAGGGCAATATCATCGACAGGGAATATCCCGTTCTTCGCTCCCGCTTCAATGGCCATGTTGGCAACGGTGAAACGGTCGTCGATGCTAAGGGAGGCGACCCCAGGGCCTCTGAACTCCATGCTCTGGTAGAGGGCCCCGTCGACTCCGATCATACCGATGATGTGCAGGATCAGGTCCTTGCCGCTGACATGGGTATTCAATGAGCCGGTCAGATTGAACCTGATGGCTGAAGGGACCTTGAACCACGCCTGCCCGCTTGCCATGCCGCAGGCCATGTCGGTCGAGCCGACTCCAGTGGAGAAGGCGCCGAGAGCCCCGTAGGTACAGGTATGGCTGTCCGCACCGATCACCAGATCCCCGGCACCCACCAGCCCCTTCTCAGGAAGCAGGGCGTGTTCGATACCCATCTGCCCCACATCGAAGTAGTTTGTTATGGAGTGCTCTGATGCAAATGTCCTCAAGGCCTTGCACTGCTCGGCGGCCTTGATGTCCTTGTTTGGAGAGAAATGGTCGGGAACAAGGGCAACCTTGTCCTTGTCAAAAACCGTCTTCTTCCCAAACTTAGGGAACTCATTGATTGCAACGGGTGCCGTAATGTCGTTACCCAGCACCATATCAAGATCAGCCATGATCAGCTGCCCTACTCTCACCGAGTCCAGCTTTGCATGGTGAGCAAGAATCTTCTGTGTCATTGTCATGCCCATATTGGCGTCTCCTTACTCTATGTCGTCCGTTGGGGTAATCCCATCGGCGATCAGTTTGTACTCTATGCTGTCACTCAAGGCCAGCCAGCTGGCCTCGATGATATCCTTACTCACACCAATGGTGGACCAGGAGTCCTGACCATCGGTCGATTCGATCAGGACCCTTACCTTGGATGCAGTCGCACTGCCCGAGTCCAGGACACGAACCTTGTAGTCTGTGAGGTGCACGCTCTTGAGGGTCGGATAGAACTGCTCGAGCACCTTGCGCAGGGCCTTGTCCAAGGCATTGACCGGTCCCTCGCCCTCAGCAGCCGTAATGGCGCTCTCCCCGCCTACCTTCACCTTCACCACCGCCTGATGGGTAGCATCAGAGAGAGGGTCTGCGTAGGGCATGCTGCCCAGCGTCTGGAAGTGCACCAGGGTAAAGAAGGGGCGATACAATCTCAAATGCCGCCGTATGACCAGGTCGAAGGAGCTCTCGGCCCCCTCAAACTGGTAGCCCTCGGCTTCAAGGCTCTTAAGCTCATCCATCAGGGTGACGGTCACCGGATCATCCTTATCCAGATCAGGGGCGATGGAAGAGATCCGCTTGGTCATAAGAGCCCTTCCTGCCACCTCGCTCATCAGAAGCCTACGTTCATTACCTACATGCTGCGGATCTATGTGCTCAAAGGAAGAGGGGTTCTTCTGTACACCATCGATGTGCATCCCCCCCTTGTGGGCGAAGGCGCTTCGCCCGATAAAGGGAGTGCCATGGGGAATGCGCACATTGGCGATCTCAGCTACCGCACGGCTGACGGGAGTCAGATTTTCCAATATGACACCATTGAGACAATCATGGCCCATCTTGGTCTCAAGGATGGCCGCTATGCTCGCAAGGTTGGCATTGCCGCACCTCTCCCCAAATCCAAGCAACGTACCCTGTACCTGCCTGGCCCCACTCTCTATTGCCGCTATGGAGGATGCCACGCCGCATCCGATGTCGTCATGGGCATGGATGCCCAAGGTGACGGAAGGGAACTGCCGTCTTGTCTCTTCGGTGATG
The DNA here is from genome assembly GCA_012838275.1 of Spirochaetales bacterium. GTDB lineage: Bacteria > Spirochaetota > Spirochaetia > Sphaerochaetales > Sphaerochaetaceae > Sphaerochaeta. Next base: position 35,219 of record DUPO01000014.1, on the reverse strand, counting down.
GCCGCTACCTTTGAAGGGATCATCCCCCCGCGTGTCTCACAGAGCACCAACGTTGAGGCTCCCCCGTCAAGGGCGGCCTGCAGGGTCGCAAGCGCATACTCCTTGTTGGCCACGAAGCCATCAAAGTAGTGTTCGGCATCAAAGAACACCTCACTGCCCGACTCTACGATGAAGCGGATGCTCTCCTCGATCATCTTCAGGTTCTCTTCGAGTGTCGTCTTGATGATGTCGGTGACATGGAAGTCCCAGCTTTTGCCGAAGATGGAGACCACCTTGGTATTGCTCTTCACCAGGTTCTGCAGATTCACATCGTCTTTCGCCTCTGTGCCCCTTCTCCTGGTCGAGCCGAAACTCACCAAAGTGGCATTTTTAAGAAGCAGATCCTTAGCACGTTCAAAGAATTGGAGGTCCTTCGGGTTGGAGCCGGGATTTCCCGCTTCAATATACTGCACTCCCAAAGAATCAAGGGCACGTACTATCTTCAGCTTGTCCTCGACGGAGAAGCTGATACCCTCTCCCTGGCTGCCGTCACGCAGGGTGGAATCAAACAGGGCGACCTTACTCATCGGTTAGCTCCTTTTTTTTGTCGCTATGGCTACTGAGCATGTCGTTCTCAAAATTGGGTGCTGAAGTCACCTTCACTCCCTGCACATAGTGTGGTTCCGACTCATCAAGCATGCGGTTCACCGCAGCCAGACAAGAGAGGATGGAAGCCTCGATGACGTCGGTGCTCACACCCCGACCCCGATAGACCCCATGTCCGTCGCTGATCTTCACCATGACCTCCCCAAGGGCGTCACGGTGCTCGGTGACTGCCTGCAAATTGTAGTCCTCCAAGCCGAAGGGGTGGCGGATGATCTTCTCCACCGCCCGAAGCGAAGCATAGACAGGTCCGGTGCCACAGGCGACCTCCTGATACTTCTTCTCCCCCTTCTTGAGCGTGACACAAGCTGTGCTGGTCATCATATTCCCGCTGTTCACCACGAAAGAGTCAAGCTCCCACGTGACAGGGGAACTCTTTGCGGTGCTCTCAACCAGGGCTATGAGGTCGCGGTCGGTGATAGTCTTCTTCCGGTCGGCAAGGTTTTTGAACTCGCCGAACAGACGCCTCACCTCATCCTTGCCGAGGCCGTAGCCCAGATCGACAAGACGCTTCTCAAAGGCGTGCTGGCCGCTATGCTTGCCCAGCACCAGGCTGGTGGTAAGGACACCCACGCTTTCAGGGGTCATTATCTCGTAAGTAAGGCTGTTCGCCATCATGCCATGCTGGTGGATACCGCTCTCGTGGGCAAAAGCGTTAGCACCCACTATCGCCTTGGAAGGGTTCATCTTCACCCCTGTGATGGAACTCAGTACCCGAGCCGAACGGTATATCTCCTCGGTCCTTATATTGGAGTGGAAGTTGTACTCGTCGCTGCGCGTCCTGATCGCCATTGCGATCTCTTCGAGGGCGGCATTTCCTGCACGCTCGCCAATGCCGCACAGGGTGCATTCGGCCTGGCGCGCCCCGGCCTGCAGCCCTGCCATGGTGTTCGCCGTCGCGAGGCCGAGGTCGTTGTGGCAGTGTACGGCAAGAATCGCCTTATCCACATTGGGCACCCGGTTCATCACCGAGCCCACCATCCTCTTCATATCCTCAGGGGTTGCATACCCTACCGTATCAGGCAGATTCACTACCTGTGCCCCGGCCTCTATGACAGCCTCGACAACCTTGCAAAGGTAGTCGAGGTCAGTGCGGGTGGCGTCCTCCAGGGAGAACTCCACCTCGCCACAGAGATTGCGTGCATACTTCACCATCGCGACCGCCTTTTCCAAGGCTCTCTCACGGCTCAGTTTCAGTTTGTACTCAAGATGCAGGTCGCTGGTGGCAAGGAAGGTGTGGATCCGGGGCCTTCTGGCCTCCTTCACCGCCTCCCATGCCGCATCGATATCCTTCTCAAGGGCACGTGAAAGGGAGGCTACAGTCACCTCCTTCACGGCCCGGCTTATCGCCTGCACACTGGCAAAGTCCCCCGGGGACGCTATGGCGAAACCCGCCTCGAGGATGTCCACGCCTAGAGACTCCAGCTGCTGGGCCATACGAATTTTTTCGTCAAGGTTCATGCTGTAGCCAGGTGCCTGCTCGCCATCTCTCAAAGTGGTGTCGAAAATGTAGATCCGATCGTTGTTTCCCATAGTATCCTTCCCCTAAATTATTCGTAATTATTTCTTCAGCCAGCTCATCAGGGAGCGCAGTTTCTGCCCGGTCTTCTCCAGGAGGCTCTCGCTCTCAATACGCTTCATGGCATTGAAGTAAGGTCTCTTCACCTGGTTTTCCAACAGCCAATTGCGTGCGAAGGTCCCTTCCTGAATGTCAGTGAGGATTCCTTTCATAGCCTTGCGGGTGTCGTCGGTGATGATCTTGTCCTGAGTGATGTAGTCGCCGTACTCTGCGGTGTCGCTGATGGAGTAACGCATGTAGGAGAGTCCCCCCTGGTTGATCAGGTCAACGATGAGCTTCATCTCGTGGCAGCACTCGAAATATGCCATCTCAGGCTGGTAGCCGGCTTCCACCAAGGTGTCGAATCCTGCCTTGATAAGGGCCGTGACCCCACCGCAGAGAACAGCCTGCTCACCGAAAAGGTCAGTCTCTGTCTCTTCCTTGAAGCTTGTCTCAAAGATCCCTGCCCTACCTGCTCCAAGTCCCTTTGCATAGGCAAGGGCGATATCCTTGGAGTCCCCGCTGGGGTCCTGGTGGATGGCGATCAGTGAGGGTACACCCTTGCCTTCCTGGAACTGGGTACGTACGGTGTGTCCGGGACCCTTGGGTGCTACCATGATGACGTTTACATCGGAAGGTGGGGTGATCTGACCGAAATGGATGTTGAAGCCGTGTGCGAAAGCAAGGTACTTGCCCTTGGTGAGGCCCGCTTCGATGCTTTCATAGTAGATCTGACCCTGTTTTTCATCAGGGAGAAGCATCATGATGACCTGGGCCATCTTTGCCGCTTCTGAAGCGGTGGCAACCTGCAGGCCGGCCTCTTCAGCGATCTTCCAGCTCTTCGAGCCCTTGTAGAGACCGACAACAACATCAACACCGCTTTCATGCAGGTTCAGCGCATGGGCATGGCCTTGGCTGCCGTAACCGATGATGGCGACCTTCTTGCCGTCCAGCTTTGAGAGATCAGCTTCCGAATCATAATACATTTTACTCATTGAATCCTATCCTCCGGCCATTTGGCCTTTTTGTATGAAGCGCCTCTGGGGCGTTATATGCTAATTCTCGTCTTCGTTGTAGCCGATGGAGCCCAAAGCCCTTGAGCCACGCTCGAGGGCGGTGATACCGGTACGAGACATCTCGACGATCCCGTAAGGACTCAAAAGATCATAGAAAGACTGGATCTTGTCCAGGTCCCCCGTCATCTCCAGCGTAACCGTTTCGGCGGTCACGTCGTTGATCTTCGCCTTGAAGATCTGGCCAAGCTCGATGATCTCCGTCCTGGTCGAGGCGGTTGTGGCGACCTTGACCATAACCAGCTCTCGCTGGATGGATGAAGTCCGTTTCATCTCGTAGACCCTCTTCACATCGATGAGCTTGCCCACCTGCTTCTTGATCTGTTCCACGATCTCGCGGTCCCCGCTGATGACGATGGTGATGCGGCTGAATTCGATGTTCTCTGTCTCTCCCACCGAGAGGCTGTCGATGTTGTAGCCACGGCGGCTGAAAAGCGAGACGACCCGCATCAACACACCAGGTTGGTTATTTACCAGGATGGCTAGGGTATACCTTTTTTCTCTGTTTTTCATGCTTTCTGGCTCCTTTTTGTCTGTGCTATGGATACAATCTAGTGGTCCCCTGTATAAGGGGAATCTTTCCACGGACCTAACAGATATGATCTGTCGCCGTGGTTAGCGAATAATTAGGCTTACTACGATAATAATAAGGGAGATAATGAGGAGGAGATTGGCTAGGATTATGTTGTCGGCAAGAATGCTGCGCACCGAAGTTGCGCCAGAATGCATTGTTCTGTCTGTTCCATCTGAATGGTGACTAACCTGCCTCGCAAACCCTTCCACAACACACTCCTCAAAAATGGCTGAACAGCCTTGTAAAGGTTGTATCGCGGTTTTAACATGTGTGTCAACCCTCAAAGCCAAAACAATATAAAATAATATGCATCAAACAGTATTTTTATGCATTAAAAATGCGCTTGTCTGTTATATATTGAACGCGCTCCATTTTGCCTGTACACTGGACCAATGGAAACAAAGACTTGGAAACTTGGAAGTAAAAACCTGTTTGGGAGACTGCTGCTCTACTTTATTATAGTGTTGATAGTCCCTCTCGGGCTCTTTTCCTCCTTCTACACCCTGACAGGTGATAGCAACCAGGTCCGTTATCTCCAGCGCCAAGCCAGGGACATCGTAAGCCTTGATGCAAGCCGTCTTGGAGCCATTTTGGACGAATACCGTCACAAGGCATACACCCTCTCGACCGACGACCTGATCGTCAGCATCCTGCATGAAGATTTGCTTGATGTGAATTCCAGTGCCTCCAGAGAACTGTATCAGCTGCTCTTTGGGGTGATGAGGGGCGATACCTACCTGGCCAGCGCACACCTGGTGAGCAACTCCGGCAAGGTAAGGATATCAACCCATGAGTTTCCTGAAGTCTTTGACTTGCGTTACCAGGGCAACGACTGGGACATGAACAACATCATCAGCCAGAATCAGAACGTATCACAGACAGCCTCCCTTATCAGCATCGGCGGGCACAGGACAGCCGAAAACGGCCGCCAGGTCCTAGTCTCCATACTAAGGAGGGTCTATGATCACGAGGGGAATAATCTGGGCTATCTTGTAGTGGAGATATACGCTGAGGCACTCACCGAAAACATCAACACCGACAGGGTGCTCGGCGAGGAGCTGCTGATCGACACCGTCGATTACTACGTCTCCTCACTGACACATCCCGAACAGTTCGGATCATTCAATCTCTTTCCTGAACTCGAGACCCTCAAAGGTGATTTCTCCAATAGGGTCGTGCAGGAAGGCACCTCCATTTTTGCCACAGCCAACATACCGGGAACCTCGCTCATACTGGCAGGGACGATCAGTTCGGTCCCCTTCCAGGAGAACTTGAACCAACTGCTGTGGGCCTTTGGGGTGATGATGGGCATAGGCACCATCGTAGCCATCGCCCTGGCTCTGCTCTTCTCCCGCTCCATAGCCAAACCCATCAGGAACCTCGCCGCATCCATGGAGGAGGTGGAGAGGGGAAATCTCTCAGTAAAGAAAGAGTATGCGAAGATTACAGAGTTCGCCCAGCTTGACCACTCCTTCAACATAATGGTCGAACAGATTACCACCCTGATGAACCTGACGAGGGAAGAGCAGGAAAAAGTGGCTGAAGCTGAGAGGAAGGCGCTTGAGAGCCAGATGAATCCGCACTTTCTCTTCAACACGCTCAACACCATAAAGGCCCTGGCAAAGATGCATGGGGAAGAGCAGATCTACACCATCACCATAAAACTGGGCAAGCTCCTCCGATCGACGATAGACAACCATGAAAGCGAATGCACGCTCAAGGAGAGCATGGCTCTGATCGACTCCTACCTGACCATCCAGAAAATCCGTTTCGGCGAGAAGTTGCATGTGAAAACCAAGCTCGACCCCGCCTGTGAGATGGTGAAGACCCCCAAGCTGATCATCCAACCCCTGGTTGAGAACTCCATCGTCCACGGGCTGGAACCCAAGTCCGGCGATTGGAACATAGAGGTCCTGGTTCAAGAGCAAAACGGGAGGATTTACATCACAGTCAAGGACGATGGGGTAGGTTTTCCGCCTGGAATGCTTCCAGACAACCTCGATGACCTTGCTAATTCAAGCCACGTTGGTGTATACAATGTATATAGGCGTCTTACACTCAAGTATGGAAAGCAGATGAGTTTCTCAATCGTTTCCAAGGAGAGGGAGGGTACGGTGGTATCCATTTCGTTCCCAATGGGTGAAGATGAGAGATAAGGGAGTATTGTATGAGTTACACTGTAGTTTTTGTTGAAGATGAAAAAATTGTAAGAGACGAGATAGTCTCATCCATCCGATGGAAGCTACTCGGCCTCGAGCTGGTGGGGACTGCCTCTGACGGTCTTGAAGGCGAAAAGCTCATTAAGGAACTGGAACCGGATATCGTAATCACCGACATCAGGCTTCCCGGCCTCGACGGACTCGCCATGCTCTCCCGCTGTCCGGTAAACCATGCCATCATCCTAAGCGGACACTCCGACTTCAACTACATGAAGCGAGCGATCAGGCTGGGGGTATTCGACTACCTGCTCAAGCCTGTGGATGACGAGGAGCTCGAGGAGACCCTTGCCAACCTGGTCAAGAAAATTGAGGAGGAGGACCGAGACTTCGAACAGATGAAGCAGGGCAAGAAGCCAAGTGCGCCTGAACTCATCACCCTGCCACGCAATGTGAACAACCACGTCATCGACAGCACCATAGCCTTCATAGCTGAAAACTACTCCGACCCTGTAGGGCTACAGGAGGCAGCTGCGTATCTGGAACTTTCGGAGAGCCATCTCTCACGCCTCTTCAAGGAGGTGACCGGCCTGAACTTCCTGCAGTACCTCAATGCCTGGAGGATCAACAAGTCGGTGGAGCTGATGAAGGACCCCAAGGGCAACATCGGCGAGATCGCAACCAACTGCGGCTTCCCCACCCCCGGCTACTTTGCCAAGATCTTCAAACGTTTCACCGGGCAGACCCCGACACAGTACAGGGATGAACATAGCGGCCAGTAAGATCAACAGGGCCCTTCAAACGCTTCCCTGAGTTTCTCAGAAGCACTCTGTCTGAGGCCGTCAGAGTAGAGCAGACACTTCAGGCCAAGCTGGGAAGCTTGGATGATATTCTCCTCAAAGTCATCTACGAAGTATGTCCTGTCTGCCTCTGCATTCTCCTTGGACAGGATATGCTCAAAAAACTGTCTTGAAGGCTTAGAGATGCCCATCTCATGGGAAGCGTAGGCCTTGTCAAATAGTGCCAGGGCTCCCATCCTCTCCAGGATGTCCCAGTGCGGGGCAAAGGTATTCGAACCGCAGACCACACGCTTGCCTTCAGAGCGGAGACGCTTGATGAGGTCTACCACCTCATCATTGAATCGAGGAGAAAAATCCTTTGCAAAAGGATTGCCCTCAACCTTGACTCCAAATTTTGTGCGGACATGCTCCCAATAGGATTCAATGGGGAGAGTGCCGTCCATCAGGGCAAAATCATACTTGTGGTAGTCCGCTTTGAACTCTTCCCTGTCAAGACCCAAACGCCGGGAGATCTTGCCCAGCATGTGGATGTTCTTCACCACCACGTTTCCCATATCAAAGATGAAGAGGTCGCAACCTTCAACGGGATCGTTGATGAAGGAGAGATGGGGCCTAAGGTCCGAACTGCTTTTGATCAGAATGTCAGCTTTCAGCTCTGGATTGGGGGATGCGCTGCCTATGCCCATCTGCTTCGCCCTGGCTATGCTCTGCTGGTTTTTTGAAACAAGCAGATACCTGCTATAGGGAAGATCCCCTAAGGGCGGGAACATCTCCAAGTCCGGACAAAGGCCCAGCAACTGGACAAACAGGGGGTCAGGGCTACGAAGGTCGCTACAGATCCTGTCATACATACTCAACCCTTCCTTGACTCATAAACGGCTGAGCCACCGATAAAGTACTTGGTGAGTGACATGAAGAGGAGGAACATCGGTATTGATGCCAACAGGGCCGCGGCCATCATCGCACCCTCGTCGGTGCTCCTCTCCAAAGCAAAGTTGGAGATGTATTGGGGGATGGTCTTCATCTTGTCGCTCTGGCTTACCAGCAAGGGCCACAGGAGGTTGTCCCACTGCCCTCTGAAGGAGAGGATGGCCAAGGTCGCTATAACAGGCTTGCAATTGGGGAACACGATCTTTGTAAAAATGCCAAACTCACCCATACCATCGACGCGGGCAGCGTCGAGAAACTCACTGGGAAAGGTCGTAAGATACTGTTTCATCTGAAAGATACCGAACGCACTAACAAGAAAGGGAAGGATAAGCCCAATGTAGGAGTTCTGGATATGCAGGACCATGACAACCATGTACAGGGGGATCATGATCGCTTCAAAAGGTATCATCATCGTTGCCATGATCATCATGAAGACGGTGTTTCTTCCCTTGAACTTGAACTTTGCAAGCCCGTATCCGGTGAGTGCCGCAAGCATCACAGTCGTCACCGCAACCGTGGTGCTGACGATCAGGGAGTTTGCAATGTTGCGCAGGAAGATATATGTCTTGTCATTGCCCTGAATGGCCTTGGCAAAGTTCTCCCATTGGAAACCTTCAGGAATCCAATTGAACGGCATGCGTACTATCTGCCTGGAAGTCATCATCGAAGCGGTTATCATGAAAACGATCGGCAGCAAGGTAAAGAGAAGCATGACGAACAGGAAGAGAAGTATCAGTATCTTAGGCAGTGTCAGTGTTTTTAATTTTAGCATCTTCTTCTCCTAATATTCCACATTCTCGCTCTTGGTGGTCTTGAACTGGACCAAGGTCAGAGAGAGCATAAGGACGAATAGCACTATACTCATGGCACTAGCCCTGCTGAGGTACTGCTGCTGGATACCGGTAATATAAATATTGAAGGTGATGACGTTGATGGGAGCCCTTGGAGCACCGTTAGAGTAAAGCATGTACTGGGTGCTGAAGGTCTTCAGGCACTGCAACATCGCCATGACGGAGACAAGCACCACTGTAGGCTTCAATAAAGGAAGCGTTATCCTCCAGAAGTTCTGCCATTTGTTCGCACCGTCAATGGTCGAAGCCTCATAGATTGTAGGAGGGATGGAGGCAAGTCCGGTGATGAACAGGATAACGAAGTAGCCTATGTATTTCCAGAAATAGATCACCATAGTGGAGACCTGCTCCATGACAGGGTCGACAAGCCACCGGTGGTCAGTCCCAGGCGTGCCCATCAGAATGTTCATCCACTGGTTACCCAGCCCCCTCGGATCAAAGATCAGCATCCAGATCGTCGCTGCGACTACGGAGGAGAGGATTGCAGGACAATAGTAGGCCACCTGCAAAAACTTCTTGCTCTTGTTGCTGGACAGCTGGCTGATGAACACAGCTATGATAAGGCTAAGGATCAGAAGGGGAATGAATGTCCCCAAAGTGAATACCATGGTGGATTTCAGCGAATTGATGAAGGAGAGCTCGTTGCTTGCTGTTTCGGGATTGAACAGCCGCATATAGTTGTCCAACCCAATAAATTTGGGGGGAGCCTTGCTCAATGCTTTTCTATTGAAAAAACTCATGTAAAAAGCGTTCAAGATTGGATAGAAATTAAAAACAGAGAAAAAAACCAAGGAAGGGATTACAAATGCAAAGCCCCATCGCGCTTGTTTCTTCTCGATGCTGTAACTTTTCTTGGGAACCATAAAGACTCTCCTGAAAGGCGGGCGGAATCGCCCACAGTTGATGTGATTCATTCTACATTGGACGCAATAAAAAGCCCAAGCAGGAATAACAAGATAGCAAGGGTACATAGACACAGAAAGAATGGGTTCTGCCGACAGTGCCGGCAGAACCCTTGAGTTACATACTATTGTTCGTCAATGATCTCTTGTGCGGAAGCTCTGAGGGTGGCAAGTACCTTTTCAGGGCTCACTCCTCCAAGCATCACTGATTCAACAGCATTTCGAATCAAAGACTGGATCTGTGCAGAGTTCTCACCATAGTAGGTCATGTTCGCACGATTCATGTCATCAATGAACACCTGGCTATAAGGCATGTTCTTCAAGGTGTCGGAAGCTAACAGCGCCTTGGTAGGCTGGATGATGTTACCACCACGGGTCAGATAATCCTCACCATGACTGAGCAGGAAGCCGGACAGTTTCCAGGCAGCCTTCTGAACAGCAGGAGGGGAATCCACATTGACCATGAAGAAGTGACCATAGTAGCAGGATGCTACGTCATTGACGGCATCTTCAAATACGGGGAACGGGACGACCATCCACTCTCCACTATTGAAGAATGCCGGATTGTCTTTCTCAATACGCCCTTCCTGATAGAGACCAGTGTGAGCCATTGCGATGTCGTTATTGTCCTTGTTGAACAGGTTACGTGCATTCTTGTAGGTGGGCGAACCTAAGTTGCGGCCACTGGGTCCCCACTGTTGGAAATAGGTAAGAACCTTGATCCAGGCATCATCACCGATGATCGCTTTTTTGCCATCTGCACTCAGCAGGTCTCCACCGAGCTGCTGTACCATTGGTACAAAGAAGTTCAAATAGTAAGGATAGCGGAAGTCAAATCCACGGCGTACAAGGATGTCGCCATCGCGGATGACAAGCTTCTCGGAGACGTCAGCCATCTCTTCCCAGGTCTTGGGGTAATCGGTCTCAGGGTTGAGCCCTGCACTACGGAAGACCTTCTTGTTGAGGTAGATGGACCAGTTGGTCAGCTCAAGGGGAAGGCCATAGACCTCTCCGTCGACAGTTACCGTGTCCAGCACACCGGGGATATACTTGTCCAGCAGATCCTGCTTGTCGGCATATCCGGCAGCCTTGTAATCAACAGGGGCTACACGCTTGTTGGTTATGTAAGCATACTGGTCTTCGATGGGCAGGTTGAACATGTCAGGGCCCTGGTTTGCAGCAAAAGCTGTCTGGACCAGTTCGATCTGCTTCACAGAAGCCTGGGTGGAACGGACGACGGTGATGTTGGGATTCATTTTCATGAACTCGTCGATCAACTCAGTCTCAAGCTGGGTCCTGGCAGGATCCTCATGGGTCCAATACTGGATAGTTACCGGAGCATTCTCATCCACTACCGTTTCCTTTGCACCAGATGCAAACATGAACGAAGGGACAAGGAGTGCCAAAACAGCGAACAGTACTAATGATTTTTTCATACTGACCTCCTAAAGTCATTTATACTTTAAGTATACACAGGTGATCAGCGCCACCACAAGGCAATGGTTTTGTTATTTTCGGTGTAATTTAGGCACAAAAAATGCCACCTTACATGCCAGTGGCAACAATGTATTACAAACAACAAGAATGTTAGAACAAGCGAATCTATACAAAGAATCAGTCTTTTTTCTTTCCATGCTCCTGCATGAAAATGGCAAGTTTTTCCATTGTTTCGCTGGAAATATCATGCTCTATGAGGCATGCATCCTGCTCAGCTATCGTTGGGTCGACGCCGAGCATCTCGCTAAGGAAGGTTGTGAGAGTCTTGTGCCGGAAATACACCTGAGATGCCTTGATCTCACCTTTTTCCGTAAGCTTAATCTCACCGTAGGTCTCCTGATGGACATAGCCGTCGGCCATGAGGATCTTCATCGCCCTATTGACGCTCGGCTTCGAGACACCAAGGCGCAGGGCAACGTCAGTAGTCCTCACCCTACCATTCTCCTCACGGATCGTCAAAACGGCTTCCAGATAGTCTTCCCCAGATTTTTGCATGCCCCATGGTATCATGCATCGTCGTATTTGTCATCCTCTACCGGAACAAAATGAAAGCGCAGAAAAGCCATTGACTTATTTGTTTGTTTCGTCTAACTTATAGTGAAATAGAGAAGGTACGAGGAGTTCAAATGGCAATGACAATGGACGAACTGACCGTTGGACAACGAGCATGTGTAGGTGCCATCACAGCACCGAAACAACTCAAGAGAAGACTCATGGATATGGGCTTCACCAAAGGTGTGGATATAGAAGTAGTCAAGATGGCCCCTATGGGTGATCCCATGGAAGTTACTCTTAGAGGGTACAACCTCTGCATTCGCAAGGCAGAGGCCCGTGTAATAGAATTGCGATAGCCATGCAAACGATATCCTTAATCGGTAATCCCAACTGCGGAAAAACCACGCTGTTCAACGCCCTTACAGGCACTACGGCTTATGTGGGAAACTGGCCTGGAGTCACTGTCGAAAAAAAAGAAGGGTTCTGGAATGGGTACAAAGTGTTGGACCTTCCGGGCATCTACTCCCTCTCCCCCTACTCCCCCGAGGAGAAGCTCTCCAGACGTTATATCCTGGACGAGAGGCCGGATCTGATCATAGATGTCATCGATGCTACGAACCTTGAGCGCAGCCTCTACCTGACAACCCAACTCTCAGAGCTGGGCAGGCCTGTCCTCATTGTCCTCAATATGCAGGACCTCTTGGAGAAAGAGGGAATCACCATCGATGAGAAGCGCCTTTCACAGATGACAGGCTGTCCTGTCGTCTCCATATCCGCCAGCAAGGGGATCGGTCTGGACCAGTTCAAGACCGAGGTGGAGAATGCCCTTGAGGAGAACAAGGGCCCGTCATGCCCGCTCTTCTCCAACTTTGTAGAGAAATACATCAACAACATAATCGAGGATGACTACCTGCATGCCATTCCCGAAGGGAGGCAACCCAGGTGGGCAGCCATCAAGCTTCTGGAGGAGGACGAACTGTTCCTCGCCACCATGCCCCCTTTCCCCAAGGAGTTCGCCTGCAACCTTGCAAAGGCACATGAGAGCCTGCGCGAGCATTATGATGATGATGTGGAGGCAATCATCATCGACCAGCGTTACAAGGTAGCCGAACACATCGCCCGGGCCTCCCAGGTCAAGATAACGCAAAAAAAGGCCTTTAACTTCGACAGCATAGCCACCAACCGGTTTGCCGCCCTCCCCTTGTTCGTCGCCATCATGGGGGGAGTATTCTACCTATCCATAGGATTGGTAGGGGGCATCACCACCGGGTGGCTGGAAAGCTTCTTCGAGATGCTGGGCACCAACCTGACAATCCTGCTCGACTCCCTGGGTGTGTTCCCCCTCCTTTCGGGCGTCCTTACAGGGGGCATCATAGCCGGTGTTGGCGCGGTCCTTACCTTCGTACCCCAGCTATTTGTACTTTTCCTCCTGTTGAGCATCCTTGAGGACTGCGGCTACATGGCCCGTATCGCCTTTATCCTGGACAGGATGATGCGCTCAATAGGCCTCTCGGGCAAATCCATCATCCCTCTGGTAATCGGAACGGGATGCACTGTGCCTGCCATCATGAGCACCCGTACCATCGAACATAAAAAACAACGGGAACTTACCATCCTGGTCACACCGTTCATCCCTTGCGGGGCAAAGATGCCGATCTTCGCCCTCATGATCACCTATTTCTTCCCAGGCCAGTGGTACATAGCGCCGATGATCTACCTGACAGGGATCCTGGCTGTTGTCCTGACAGGCTTTATCATGCGTGCCTTTGACCGGCACAAGGAAAAGACCGTATTCATCCTGGAACTCCCCCGATACCAGCTACCTGCGATCAAGAATGTCTGGCTGCAGACCCGGGAGAGGACCCTGGACTTCGTCAAGAAGGCGGGGACAATAATCCTGCTCTCCTCTGTGATCATCTACCTGTTGTCATCCTTCTCCTTCAGCTTGCAGCCAGTCTCTCCCGAACAGAGCATGCTGGCCATGATGGGCCGTTTGATAGCGCCCATCTTCAAGCCCCTCGGCTTCGGGTTCTGGCAAGCAAGCGTCGCCCTCCTTACCGGCATTGCCGCCAAGGAGTCCATCGTGTCCACCTTGAGCGTCACCATGGGGGAAGCGGGGATAACAGCCCTGTTCAACCCCGCTTCGGCTTTGTCTTTCATGACGTTCATACTGCTTTCCTCACCTTGCATCGCAGCAATAGGGGCAATGGCAAAGGAACTGGGGAGCAAAAGAAAGCTACTGTTTGCCATCGTATGGCAGACTGGCATCGCCTATCTGGCAGCACTTCTGGTCAGAGCCCTAGTGCTGCTCATCGTGTGAGGTACCTATGTCCATACTACCCATTCTAGCCAATATCATCGTTGCCGTCATCATATCCCTTTTGCTCTGGTACGCTATCCAGACCATCCGCAAACAGGGAAAAGAGGGAGGATGCGGGTCCTGCGGAAAAATTGAGGATGACGGAGAACCCTCTTCTGCATGCAAGGGGTGTGCATTTGCGAGCTCCTGCCACATTGCCAAGCTGAACGAAGAGAAAAAATAAAACCCCTTGGACTTTCAGATCCAATCGTCCGGTCCGCGACCCCTCACAATCTCATTTTCATCAGGCATCTTTATTCATACTATACATTTCCTCTATCTAGACAGGTGTATGGTTTTTGGAATATATGCTATACTGAGGCTTCGGCATTGGAGAGACAGTAACACTGCAGGGCCTCCCATAAGGCATAATTGATGCGTACCACCTCTTTATTCCGATAAATCTTAGAAGAAGGTATGGGCTGGTTTGAAGAGGCGGCGACTAAAAAAATACATATCACGAGTTCTCAAACTCTACCTTTTTTACAACCTAGTCTCAGCAATCCTGCTGTTTGCAATACAGAAGCCCAGTTCCGGAGGGCTTTCAGCCGATGACTACCTCATGGCAGAGAAGCTCCATGACAGGGTAGCCCTGATAGAGACGGGCGAAGAGGGGGCTCGAGTCAGGCTCGACCTGGCAGAAGCCGCACAAACATCCATAGACATCTCCTACTACACCGTTACCAACGGGAAGTTCACCGAAGCCTTCCTCTCCTGTCTGCTGGGAGCAGCCGACAGGGGGGTACGCGTTCGTATCCTATTCGACGGGCTGACCCGGATCGCGTATGAAAGAAAGGACCTCAGGGATGCCGTCAGGGGGTTTGAGACCCATCCCAACATTGAGGTGAGATACTATGAGAAATTCAACATCCTGACCCCGTGGGCATGGCATACGAGATTGCATGAGAAAACCATCATAGTAGATGGGAAGCTCGCCTTGATAGGAGGGCGGAACATCGGGGACAAGTACTTCATCAAGGATGAGTACCAAAGCAGGTTTGTCAATGACCGTGATGCCCTCATATACCACGAAGGGCCTGAAGCCAGCGTCATAGGGGACATGCAGCGCTACTTTGACCTGCTATGGGAGTACAAGCGGACCAAGCCCCATAGGAAAAAGATCACATCAAGACAGATTGAACGGGCTAAATTCACGAACAGCGCAATTCGAAACCACTACAAGATGCTCAAAAGCAAACATCCAGAGCTTTTCCAAAAGACAGACTGGAATGCAAAGACTTACCCTGCAGAGGCCGTCCAATTTGTGCACAACCCTTTAGGAAGGCTCAACAATGAACCATGGAGCCTGAGAAAACTCCTTTCCCTGACTTCCCAGGCAAGATCATCCGTCTTTTTACAGAGCCCCTATATCATACCCTCAAGGCGGATGCGTAACGAGATCAAGGGATACGGCATACAGTGGGAGAAGCTCACCATCCTGACCAACTCAAAACAATCGAGCCCCAACGTCCTGGCCATGGCAGCATACCTCAACCATAGGAAAGGGATAGTGGACAGGGTCGCCGCCCTCCATGAGTATCAGGGGCCTGACTCAATCCATGGCAAGAGCTATATTTTCGACGACTCAATCAGTGTCATTGGAACAGTCAATCTTGATGCGCGAAGCAGCTACATAGACACAGAATCCATAATCATCATCACAAGCAAGGAATTTGCCTCAGACCTGAGGGATAAAATCCAGATACCGCTGGACAACAGCGTGGTGGTTCAGGATGACAACACCTATGGGGGAGCGGCAAAGGAGATGAAAACACCAAGGCTCTTCTCCAAGATTGTGGGGTTGTTTGATTTCCTTCTGTAAGGATGATCAACGGGATATGCACATTTTACACTCCAGCGTATCCGGAAAACAACCCGATATCTATACAAGATATGAATAAATATGCAATAGGACTGGATATTTCTTCAATATCCAGCTAAACTCCACATAAATGCCTTTTTGGCACCTGAATTTTAGGAGAGAAACGTATGAAAAAAATCACAATTGCCCTGTTGGCACTTTTGCTGCTGACTTCCACCCTCTTTGCAGCCGGATCAAAGGACCAGGCTCCGGGGGTCGATAACTCACTACAGAAGGTGCTCGACAAAGGCAAGTTCATCATGGGCCTCGATGACAGCTTCCCCCCAATGGGCTTTCGCGATGAAAACAACGAGATCGTAGGCTTTGACGTCGACCTGGCAAGAGAGATCACCAGCAGAATGGGTGTCGAACTGATACTGCAGCCTATAGACTGGAACTCCAAGGAACAGGAACTGAACACCGGTAACATCGACTGCATCTGGAATGGTTTCACCATTACCGAAGACAGGCTCAAGGCGATGACTTTTACCCCTCCTTATGTAAACAACGCACAGGTCGTAGTGGTGAAGAGCGACTCTCCCTATACCACCTTGGCCTCCCTCGCAAAGAAAAACATCGGTCTGCAGGCAGGATCTTCTGCATCTGAAGCCCTTGACAACAGCCCTGAATTCAAGGCATCAGTCAAGAGTGTCGTAGAGTTCAAGGAGAATCTCACAGGCCTGATGGATCTGGAGATCGGCGGCATTGACGGCCTTATCCTCGACCTGTTGGTGGCGAACGACAACATCAACCGCAGTGGAAAGGAGTTCAGGATCATTGATGAGTACCTCACCAAGGAGGCCTATGGCGTAGGGTTCCGCAAGGGCGACCAAAAGCTTGCAGACGAAGTCTGGGCACAGATGAAAGCCATGGATGCCGACGGATCGCTGAAAGCCATCGCAACCAAGTGGTTCGGTGCTGACATCACTGTTGTAGGAAAATAGATAATTCGCTAGTATGACGGGGAGCTTAGGCTCCCCGTTTCTTGTTTCAGACCGTTTTCTGAATTTTCACCACACTCGCACTAGTGTGGAATGTATCACTACCTCAGAGGAGAAGCACATGGTACAGCTACTGCAGCAGATGCTGGTAGGAACCGTAACAAGCCTCAAGATCTTTGCCTTGACCCTCATTTTCTCACTGCCTTTGGGAGTACTGGTTGCAAAGGGAAGAATGGCAAAAAACCCCATAGTCTCGTCCCTAGTCAACGCTTATATCATGATCATGCGGGGGACTCCCCTGATCTTGCAGCTCATATTCGTCTACTTCGCCCCTTACTATATCCTAGGCGCTTCCTATGACCGGTTCACTGCAGTGATAGTTGCGTATGTCATCAACTACGCTGCATACTTTGCTGAGATATACCGCGGAGGCATCCAGTCGATACCCAAGGGGCAGTTTGAGGCGAGTGAAGTGCTTGGTTTCTCTAAGATCCATACCTTCACCCACGTCGTAACGCCGCAGGTGATCAAACGCATCATCCCGGCAATGGGGAATGAGGTCATCACCTTGGTAAAGGATACCGCACTTGCCCAGACCATCGGAGTCGCCGAACTGTTCCGGGTCGCGCAAAATGCTTCGGCAAGACAGTTCTCCACGATGCCCATCTTCATTGCGGGTATCTTCTACTTCATCATGAATGCCATCGTCGCAAAAAGCTTCGACAAGCTTGAGGCGAAACTCAATTACTACAATTAGGAGGGAGTATGCAGATCGTATCAGTAACTGACCTGGAAAAAGGGTTTGACGGACTGGGAGTTCTCAAAGGCATCTCCTTCACCTTGAACAAGGGCGAAGTCCTCTCTGTAATAGGGCCCTCTGGAAGTGGAAAAAGCACCCTTCTACGCTGTCTGACCCAACTAGAAACCGTAGACAAAGGGACAATAGAGGTCTGTGGGGACACCATGGTCAGCACAGACGACAAGGGAGAGGTCCGTTATGCACCCAAGAATATCCTCCATGCGGTACGCCTGCACTTCGGCCTGGTATTCCAGAACTTCAACCTCTTTCCCCACATGAGCGTGCTGCGTAACATAACCGAAGCCCAGATGCATGTCCTTAAAATGACAAAAGCCGAGGCTGAGAAGAGTGCCAGGGAACTTTTGGTAAAGATGGGGCTTGAGGACAAGGAAAAGGCGTATCCCTGCCACCTCTCAGGCGGCCAGCAGCAGCGGGTCTCCATCGCACGGGCCCTCGCCCTCAATCCTAAGGTGCTCTGCTTTGACGAGCCGACCAGCGCCCTAGATCCCGAACTCACCGGTGAGATACTGAAAGTCATCAAAACCCTCGCAAAGGAAAAGATGACGATGATTGTCGTCACCCACGAGATGTCCTTTGCAAGGGACATCTCCGATAGGGTGATCTTTATGGATGATGGGCTCATAGTCGAGGAAGGCAAGCCTGAGGAGCTGTTCAACCATCCCAAAAACGAGAGGACCAAGAAGTTCCTCCAGCGCTACGAGTGACTCTTCAGCAAGGATCCGGAACACACACCTGTAAGCTCTCCTTCAAAAAAGGAGAGCTTTCCATTTACCATGACCAGGACCATCCCGTCAGGTTTTGCAGAGGGGTCGCTCTCTGTCGAGTTGTCCTGAAGGGAGGCCGGATCAAAAATGACAAGGTCAGCCTTGTACCCCTGCATGACCTTCCCTCGGTCCGAAAGGCCGAGCCGGGATGCGGGTTCCAGGGTCATCTTGCTAATGAGCATCTCCAAAGGCATCAGGTTCTGCTGCTTCCAGTACTTGTCCAGAAGATGCACAGCCGCTTGGAATGAGCGCGGATGGGTCTTATCGCCTGCATAGAGGGCATCTGTGCCAAAGCACATCAGAGGATGGCTCAGGATCCGCTTTACAGAGTCTTGGCTCTGGGTAATGTCTATCATCAGAGCAGTGCCCTCCTCTTCCATGAGCAGGTCAAAGAACGAATCAAAAGGACCTTGTGCCCTAAGGCTGGCTATCTCCGTAAGGCTCAGGCCTTCATACTGCTTGTTGCTGTCGAGGCTCAGGACGGTGATGCTATCCCACCCACACAGTTCATACAGGCTGTCCCAGCCGTCCGGGTCCTGCATCTCATCCTTGATGGCCGAGCGTTCCTTGGGGCTCTTTAGGAGCTTTTGCAAGTCGCCGCGATCGAGCCTGAGGTAGTGCGGAGGCAGCAAACTGAAAAGGCTGGTGGAGCCATACTCATAGGGGTACTGGTCGAAGAGCACATCTATTCCCTCCATCCTGGCATGCTCCAGCATGGCGAGCATCTTGGGGACCAGTATCTGGTTGACCCTCCCAATAGCTTTCAGATGGCTGATCTCCAGGCGAACCCCTGTAAGGCGTGCAAGGTCCAGGACCTCCTCGATCGATTCCAGGATATCGTTGCCTTCGCAGCGCAAGTGAACACTGAAAAGCCTGTCATATTGTTTGGTAACACGCAGCAGAGCAAGCAGTTCCTTTCTATCGGCAAAAAGACAAGGCGCATAGTACAGGCCACTGGAAAACCCGATGCAACCCTCCTTGAAGCTCTTCTCCAACATGCTGCACATGATGGTGACTTCAGTTTCGGATGCAGGGCGGTTGGCATTGCCACCGAGAGCAAAGAACCTTAGCGGGCTGTGCCCCTGCAGAAAGGCCATGTTTGTGCCGCTTCCCTTCCGGCCTACGACTTCAGCATATTCGGCAAAGCTCTTCCAGGTGAAGGGAGAATACTGCCCGAGTATATCCTGGGCCTGCTCATACAGCGCTGCATTCTCATCGGAGAGAGGGTACACCCCCACCCCGCAGTTTCCAGCAACCTCCGTGGTTATCCCCTGCATAATCTTCGGGTCCATGGAAGGGTTTCGCAAAACCTCCAGGTCACTGTGGCCATGGATGTCTATGAAGCCGGGACACAAGACAAGGTTAGTGGCATCGAAGGCGGTGCCGGAAGGGCTGTCACCCCCTTGGGAGACTTTAACTATCATATCATCCTTAATAGCAACATCGCCTACAAAGGGGGGTTGTCCCGAGCCGTCCACGATAGTTGCGTTTCGGAAAAAGTAATCATATTCCATCAGATATTCTCCTTGCGCGTATACAGCGCAATTTCATGATGCAACGCTTGTTCAAGCATTCTCATCGTGTTTTGATAATTACCCCGAGTGCGGGTAAGCATCAGAGATGCCTTGAACTCGTCCACCTGGCCCACATCAACAAAAGCTGGCGGGAATCCGCTTGCAAGCAGTTCCCCAGCTAGGGCCAAGGAGGCAAAGACTACATCATAGCGACCGAAGGGACGAATGCGAAGCAGTTCACCGAACAAAAAGAGCGAACGCACCAGCGGGTGCAGTGATTTCCAATCCATCTCATACTGACGAATGAGTATTTCCATTCTTCTCTCTACAGGAAGAGCCGGCTCGTCCTTCTCAATTTCCGAGCTGTCGAGCTCCCTATAGCTTAAGGCGGCTTCATCGTCGATGCCTTGCAGCAGGGACTGATAGAGCTGGATCAAGCTTCTTTCGGTAAAGAATGCGTTTGCTTGTACCCTCCGAAATCCAGGTCCGAGACCGTTCTCCTGTGCGAAACGCATCAATAGGGAGCGGGTGTTGAGGGCGAGCAGCTGGGTGTCAAAGGAGACGGACGGAGAGAAATATCCGGAAAACAACAGTGCGAGATCCTCATTGCCCATTTCCAGCTCTTCGCAGGCAAAGACACCCAGGACAAACCTAAAGATTGAAGTCCTATATGTCAGCTTCAATTGCTGCTCATCCTTACGAGCTGAGAGGAACTCACTTCTGAGACTCTCCAGGGAGGAGAGGTTCATAGCACCGATGCGCATATCGACATTCTTCTGATGGCGTAACTGACGGCCATCGGAGGGTTTGGTAGCATCAAGGGGGATATTCCAAGCCCATCCATTGCGGGTGACCCCATCAATCCTTCCTTCAGAACAGAGGATACGGACCCTGCGCTCAGAAATCCCCCATTGCAAGGCAGCTTGCTTCGTGTTCATGTACATCATGTATGCTCCAAACTATTATTCCTATTAAGGTACAATATCTTATTTTTTACGATTACACAATATATTCCGAGAACAAACAGGGCTTTACCAATGCCCGGAGATTAGGGATAATGGGACGGAAGGAAAAACCTTCCATACTTCTTTGGAGGGACCAGATGGAAAAATATGACGTCATCATTGTTGGAAGCGGACCTGCTGGTATGGGTGCGGCTTTCACCATAGCCAAGGAGCGACCCGGACTCAAGGTTCTCATGCTGGATAGGGAAAAAGCCTCCACCGGGGGTATGCGCAACGACTGTAAGATGAACTTCACCTACCCTATCGGATTTCCTACGGAGTACTGGGAAGCTGCGGATGCCGAACGCTATCTTGACCAGGTCATAGAGTTCCTCCAGCCATCCTTCCTCGCCAAATCCAACATAGCCATCTACCAGAAAAGGGCAGAACGTTTGGGGTGCACCCTCCTGGATATAAGGCAGACACATCTGGGCACCGACGGAGGTCTTCGCCTCATCAAGGAACTGCTGGTAAAACTGGAGGAGCTAGGTATAGAGCTCGCCTTGGGCGAAGCGATGGAGAGCATAGACAAAAAGGCCCAATTCATCACTACAGAGAAGAGAGAGATTGGGTATAAGAAACTTCTGGTTGCCCCAGGGAGGAAGGGATTCCACTTCCTCCAGGATCTCATGCACACCCTCTCAGTCCCCTTTGTCGACAACATTGTTGATATCGGACTGAGGATCGAGACTCGCATCGAGCACTACCCTATTGTAAAAGACTACTATGACCCGAAGTTCTACTTCCCGGACAAGGTGAGGACTTTCTGCACCAACAGCGGAAATGCACACGTAGTACGTGAGCGCTATGCAACAAACAGGGGTGATCAGTGGCATTCGGTCAACGGACACGCTTTCTCACCGGACAAGCACAACGACAACGGACTGGTAAACTTCGCCATCCTCAAGACCGTACGCTTCACCGAACCGCTGGCGAGCGGACAGGCCTTTGCCGAGAATCTCGGCCTCCAGGCGGCCCTCATGGGAGGAGGCAAGCCTCTTATGCAACGTGTAGGTGATTTCCGTCTCGGGTCCAGAAGCAAGGAGGACAGCTTCAGCGGAGACCTCTACGACTTTGAGCCTTCACTGAAAACGTGCTGTCCAGGAGACATCTCCCTTGCAATCCCTGCTAAGATCTTACGCTCGATCTGGAGAGCGATGAAAAACCTCGATACCATCGTCCCGGGGGTTTTGCACCCCTCTACCATCATGTACTACCCTGAGATCAAGCTCTACGCCAACAAACCCTCCTATCTCGATGAGCACTTCCGTGTCACTGAGGATGTGTGGTTTGCAGGAGATGGGGCAGGCACCAGCCGAGGTATAACCGGTGCCTGGGCGAGCGGGATCCGGGCTGCTGAAGGAATACTGGAGAACCTATAGCTCGTGCTCAAACCTGTCATTGAGCCAGGTCGAACAGAGCCCTACCCAAGCCTGGCACCCTTGATGGGGGGTCCCTACTTCATGGTTGCACATAGAAAGCCCATGATTGCCTTCAGTGAAGAGGTGCAATGCAAACGGGATATCCTTTGCCTTGAGGGCCGAGGCGAAGTGCATGCTATTCTCCACAGGGACAGAAGCGTCTGTAACCGTATGCCAGATGAAGCAGGGGACCGAAGTTTCGGTGACCTGGTCCTCGAGACTCAACAGCTTGCGGTCCTCCTCGCTGCCCCCGCTGACCCAGTCTGCACTCTCCTTATGGCAGATCTCTTCCTTGGTTGAGATGACAGGGTAGCAGAGGATGGCAGCATCGGGGCGGTTCAACCCTCCCTTGGTATCTGTAAGTTCTGCCAGACGCGCATGGTCATGCAACACAGCAAGCGATGCTGCGAGATGACCGCCTGCACTAAAGCCCATGATGGCTATCCCATGCGGGTCACACATCCACTCAACGGCATGCTCTCGAATCTTGACGATAGCTTCACTTGCCTCAATAAGGGGATTCAGTGATGAGGCGTTTTTCTGTACCGAATAGTCCAGTATGAAGACATTATAGCTCATTGAGAGAAAGTGCAGGGCAACAGGGTCACGCTCCCTCTCCGAACGAAAGCGATATCCTCCTCCGGGGCATATGACCACCGTAGGCCTGATATTACGAATCCCCCCATCCTGGGTAAAATCCTGAAGGTAGCCTGTCAAAGGGACCTGATTCTTTCCAACTGCTGTTTGTATAATTCTCATAGGGATGATATTACCACAACTCTCCCATGTTTTTCCACAGAAACAGGCCGGCGGGGAGACAAAGGCATACCCACCCTGTCGTTTCTTGCAAACAGGACGTTTGCTACAGCCATTCAGACGATGTTTCCAGGCGGAATCCGGCGATTGTCCTTTATCCGTTATATTTGTTGTGATACCATGCACGAGTTGTTGTACAGAAAGGAAAGCCAATGGAACCTATACAAAGAGCTCCCTCTTTAGCCATCCCTGCCTTTCCCCAGTGGTTTCAGGTGCTAGCCGGACTGTTGCCGACAGTCATAGCAACAGTGGTTGCAGTAGCTTCCCAAACGACAGAAGGAGTTTTACATGAAAAGAGTCATCCTTGATGTAGATACAGGCCTAGATGATGCCGCAGCCATCATCCTCGCAGCAGGATCAAAATCCATCCGTCTGGAGGGCCTGGTTGCCACCGCTGGTAATGTCAGTCTGGACAAAACCCTTGAGAACACTCTCAATGTCTGTGAAGTGGTCGGCATAGAGGCTCCCGTATACTCAGGTTCATCCCGCCCCCTGAAGAGAGACCGCATTCATGCCGGGGAATTTCATGGAGCGAGCGGGCTCGACGGGCCCGTCTTCCAACCGAGAAAACGCCAGCAGGTACAAAAGGGAAGCGGAATCCAGTTCATCATCGACACCGTCATGGCACATCCCCACCAGATAACCCTGGTCCCTGTCGGTCCCCTGACCGACATAGCCCTCGCTATGCAGCAAGAGCCCGGGATCATAAGCCTGGTCAAGGAGATCGTCCTTATGGGAGGCTCGTTCATAGGGGGCAATGTCACCTCCGATGCCGAGTTCAATACCTATGCAGACCCGGAGGCCGCCCAGATAGTCTTCTCCAGCAAGGCCCCTCTGGTGATGTTCCCCCTTGACTGCACAACCAAGGTCACCCTCTCCCCAGAAGCCCTGGCACGCTACAAGACCTTTGAAGGAAAGAGTGCTAAATTGTTTTGCGACTGTATGGACACCTATATGGAAAAATACCGGAAAAGAGGTGCCGGATACCCTGCCATGCATGACCCTCTCTGCATAGCATACCTGACGGATCCGAGCATATTTTCCTACGAGAGACATGAAGTATCAGTAGAGCTCACCGACGAAGCGTCATATGGAAAAACACTGAGGGGCAAGGATTGCAAGGAAGGCGGTGTCCTCGTTGCCAAGATGGCGGACACCACCCGCTTCTGGTCGCTCTTCGACCAGGCTCTGCTACAGCTGGACTGAAGCTAGCGGTGGCGCACCACGAGCTCTTTTATGCTTGCACGAATCTTAGGACGCGCGGGCTCGGCCGGATAACCGAAAGGGATGACCATGGAGACTATCCACTCCTGCCTGTCCAGTGCCAACAGGCTGAGCACGGAATCCTCGTCGAAGCCCTCTATGGCACAGCTCTGGATCCCCAAGGCCGCAGCACCTGTCATCATATTGGCCACAGCAAGGTAGCCCTGGCTACGTGACCAACTTTCAAGCCGCCCCTCTTCTACCAGGAAGTTGTAATACGGGCGATAGTCCTCGACGAAATCGGAAAGGGATCCGGGAAAGCGGGCACCGCGACCCTTGACCCACTTTCCATCGGGATGGAGAAAAGATGCCGGTCTGGAAAGGGTTACTATGCTCAGGGGCGCACTCAAAACCGAGGTCTGATCAAAGCAGGCATGGTAGAGTTGCTTGCGCATAGCCTGATTCTCCACGACATGAAAGGACCACATCTCCAGACCGAAGGAGGTCGGTGTGAGCCGGCCATACTCCAAGATAGAGAGGAGGTCCGCCTCCTGTATCTTCTGCTCAGAATAAAGCTTGCAGGCAAAACGCCCCTGCATCGCCTCAAGAAACGTCATAGGGCCTCCCAGGCAGTTTCAAGTGCCAACTCTATCATGGGGTAGAGGGCACTCATCCTATCAGCATCATCAAGGCCTGCTCCCGTCACACAACTGTCGGTCATGGTCAGGATGGAGAGGGCGCGTTTTTTGCACCAGGCTGCTGTAGCATAGAGGGCATAGCTCTCCATATCCTGGGCGAGGGCTCCCATACGTGCCCACCCCTTCCAGCTATCTTCGCCCAAGGCATTGTAGGAGGAGAACAGGTCACTGGAAAAGACCATTCCCGCATGATGCGGGAATCCCAAGGCCACAGCGTGCCCTATGGCCTTCAGCAACAGGGAAGGGTCGCAGGCTGGACTGAGCGTACCCTTCAGGTTGTATTGGTGTGCCCAGGCAGAATCAGTGCTGGCAGTCATCGCAAGCACAAGAGAGCCAACCCCTATCTCAGGCTGGAAGCCTCCGCAGGTGCCTATTCGGATAATCGCTTCAACACCATACTCAGTAAAGAGTTCATAGCTGTAGATCCCGCACGAGGGTCCTCCCATGCCGGTAGCGAGGACACTGACCTCCTTGCCCTTATAGTGCCCGGTATACCCCAGTACATTTCGCACATCGGTAACAAGACGGGAATCAGTAAGAAAGTTTTCTGCAACCAACTTTGCGCGTAAGGGGTCACCCGGAGCAAGGACTATAGGAGCGATCTCACCTTTTTCTGCCTTGTTGTGGGCTGTCATCAGGAGGCCCCCTTCTCATATGGCTTTCCTGCAGCACGCGGAGCATAGTTCTTTCCGCTGAACAGGACCAGTGCGACCAAGGTGGTCACATAGGGCAGGATATTGAACACTTCAGTAGGCAGGACCCGCAGGGCAGGAATGTTGTTTGCTATGATGGCAAATGCCTGGGCTGCTCCGAAGAGGAACGCAGCACCCAAGACACCAAGAGGTTTCCAACGGCCAAAAGAGACCGCCGCCAAGGCGATGAAACCCCGACCGTTAATAGTATTGGAGGTATACTGGATGGTCTGGGTCAGGACGACACACCCTCCTGCAAGACCTGCCAGAACACCACTGGACAAAACTGCGAAATATCGCATCCTCTTGACGTTGACACCCACACTTTCTGCAGCACTGGGATGCTCTCCACAGGCGCGCAAATGCATTCCAAACGGCAGTTTGTAGAGCATGAACCAGGAGAGGATCACCACGGCGATGGCGATGTAGGCTGTAGGATAGATTCCCATGAAGTCAGTCTGCATTCCCATCCTGAACTCACGGGTCCGGTCGGCTGAGAAAAGGATCTGTGAGGCAAAGATCGTAGCCCCGCTAGCCAGCAGGTTGATACCGGTACCGCTGATCGTCTGGTCCGCATTGAGGTTGATAGCGGCCACTGCGTGGATGAGCGAGAAGGCACCCCCGGCAAAGGCTCCAGAAACGAGTGCGAGGACAATGGAGATCTGGTGGGGAACTCCAGCGCTCTCCATCAAAACGTGGGCTGAGGCGGCCGTGCAAGCCCCGATGGCCATAAGGCCTTCGAGGGCGATGTTGACAACTCCCGACTTCTCACAGATCATCCCACCGATGGCCGTGATGAGAATGGGAGCCACTATCATAAGGATTGAAGGGAACATTCCAAGTATCATACTCATTTTACACCTACCTCCTTCTGCAGGGAGCGTTTGTCCATGTACTCCTGATAGAGTTTCAAGGCCGAACGCAAGGCGATGAAAATGACGATGAGACCCTGGATGATAAAGGTGATTTCTTTGGGTATCTGCTTGCTCTGCATCAGGGCCTGCGCATTCTTGAGCATGCCGAATAAAAATCCGGCAAGCATCGTGCCCAAGGCAGTGGAGTTACCGACCAAGGCAACTGCAATGCCTTCGAAGCCATAGTTGTCCATCCCGGAGAGCACCCGTCCGTACTTGAAGGATCCTAGGGCCACTATCCCTCCGGCGAGTCCGGCAAAGGCCCCGCTGATGGCCATGGAGAGGGCGATGCTCTTCACTACCGGGATACCACTGGCCCGTGCAGCTTCCTTATTGAATCCTGTGGCTCGCATGCCGTAGCCAAGGCTTGTCTTCTCCATGATGAACCAATAAAGCAAGACAGCTATTATCATCATGAAGATACCGTTGTTCAACATTGAGTTGTTGGTGATTTTCTGAAAGAAACTGTTTCCTATCAGGGCGGTCTCCGGGAAGTTGGCTGTCTTGTAAGTGGTCGCTCCAGGAAGCTGCAAGCAGATGATCCTGGAGAGGTAAAGAGCTATATAGTTGAGCATGATGGTGGAAACGACTTCGGATACCTCATATTTCGCTTTGAGAATACCGACGATTCCTCCCCAAAACGCCCCGACGACCACTGCTCCCAGGATTGCAAGCATCCAGTGAAAGTATGGAATGGCCGGCCCCAGCAAGGCTATGGTCTGGGCCATGGTCATCCCCATGATGTACTGCCCCTCTCCTCCGATGTTGAACAGTCCGACGCGGTTGGCAAAGGCCATGGAGAGGCCGCAGAGGATGAAGGGGACCGAATAGTTGAGGGTCTCCCCGATATAGCGGACATTCATCTTGCCGTTGTCCACATTATAGCCACTGACCGACTGCAAGAGAGCCTTGTACATGTTCAGGGGATTTTTTCCCACCAGAGCTATGAGGATTGTCCCGCACAGGAAGCCCAAGAGGACAACCAGGACAGAGACTGCCGCATCAGACTGCAACAGCCGCTGTTTCCGCTTTGCATGCATCATACTATGGCCTCCTCTTTTTTCGAGCCTGCCATCATCATGCCTATTTCACGCTCGGTAACCTCATGTTGCCTGTTCACTGCTACGATACTCCCCTTACTGATGGTTGCTATGCGGTCACAGAGATTCATGATCTCATCGAGTTCGAAGGAGACCAGCAGGATTGCCCTGCCCTTTCCCCTCTCCTCTATGATGCGCTTGCGAATATACTCGATGGCCCCTACATCCAGACCACGGGTCGGTTGCGCTACAACCAGGACCTTTGGCGACAGGGAGATCTCCCTTGCCACGATAACCTTCTGCTGATTACCTCCGGAGAGGGAGGCGGCAGGGGTCAGCGCCCCTTCCCCCGCACGTATGTCGAACTGTTCGATAAGAACTTCGGCATCGGAGTGCATCTTGGCAAAATCCAACAGATCATACTTGTTCCTATAGATGTCCTGATAGTAGTTCTTCAACGCACAGTTCTCATAGATGGAGAACTGTCCGACAAGGCCGTA
Organism: Spirochaetales bacterium; assembly: GCA_012838275.1. Lineage (GTDB taxonomy): Bacteria > Spirochaetota > Spirochaetia > Sphaerochaetales > Sphaerochaetaceae > Sphaerochaeta. Next base: position 7,194 of record DUPO01000014.1, on the reverse strand, counting down.
CTTATGCCTGTCCTCGGGGATATACCCCAGCCCGCGTTCTATGCGATCCCTGATGGTCAGATGGGTAATCTCCTCGCCATCAAGGAAAATAGAGCCTTTGCTCGTAGGTGTGAGGCCGATAATCGCTTCAAGCAACTCTGTCTGCCCATTGCCATCGACACCGGCAATACCTACGATTTCCCCGGCACAGACATCCAGACTCAGATCCTTGACCTTTTCCAGGCCTGAGGAGTTTTCGACAAAAACATTCTGCATGGAGAGTACAACCTCGCCTGCCTCCATCTCCGGCTTGTCAATTTCAAAATTGACCGAACGCCCTACCATCATCTCAGCCAGATCCTGCTCGGTTACAGAAGCGACATCCACTGTCCCTATGTACTTGCCCCTTCTCAGGACAGTACACCGGTCTGCGACATCCTTGATCTCCTTGAGCTTATGGGTGATGAGGATGATGGTCTTCCCCTCTTCACGCAGCAGCCTGAGGATGTCCATCAGCTCGTCTACCTCCTGCGGGGTCAGCACCGCAGTCGGCTCGTCAAATATAATGATGTTTGCATTGCGGTAGAGTGTCTTGAGGATCTCCACACGCTGCTGCTGCCCGACCGTAATTTCCTCAATGATGGAGGAAGGGTCCACAGCGAGGCCATACTTGTTGCTTATCTCGGCGACACGCTTGCCAGCTGTACCCAGGTCGAGGATCCCACCCATTTTGGTGGGTTCCATACCAAGGACAATATTCTCCGTAACCGTATAGTTCTGCACCAGCTTGAAATGTTGGTGCACCATTCCAATCCCCAACTCAGTGGCAATGTTGGGGTTCTTGATCTCAATCTGCTTTCCATGAATCGAGATGGTCCCGCTATCAGCACTGTAGGCTCCGAACAGAATGGACATCAGAGTGGATTTTCCCGCTCCGTTCTCACCAAGAAGGGCATGGATCTCCTTCTCACGAACCTGCAGGTTTACCTTGTCATTGGCAATGACCCCAGGGAAGGTCTTGGTGATGCCCATCATTTCAATCGCGTATTCACTCACCCTCAGCTCCTTACAAGCTCTCTCTCTGGTCACTGTTTCCAATGACCAGGAAGAGAGCCGGCAGATACCTGCCGGCTTCACAACAATTAGTCATCAAGAGCAGAAAGTCCCTTTGGAGCAGCACCATTTGCAAGTGCGTCCTTGTAGGTCTTGTACAGCTTGATCTTTCCGGAGATGACATCAGCTTTTGCAGCCTCTACCTGTTTGATGACAGCCTTGGAGAGTTCGGGGTTGGCCTGGGAGTAGCCGACACCGTCGTCTACCATACCCATTTCCACAACTCCACCCTTAAAGGTCTTGTCCTGAGCTTCCTGGAGAACCTTCAAAGAGGAGTTCTCTACGCGCTTGAGCATGGAGGTAAGGACAGCGCTCTTGGTATCGGTATAGAGACCGTCAGAGAACTGGTCGCTATCGACGCCAATTGCCCATACGTTCTTACCCTGGTTCCTGTACTCCTTGGCCTGGGCGATGGTACCGTTACCTGTTCCGCCAGCCGCGCTGAAGATGCAGTAGACTCCACTGTCGTACCAGTTCTTTGCCTGGGCCTTGGCCAGTTCGGGCTTGCCCCAGTCATTTGCATAGTAGTCGACGATCGAAGCATTGGGGAATACGGAGAGGATTCCCTGTACGTAGCCCATCTCAAACTTGGTGATGGTACTTCCGGGGACTCCACCGATAAAACCAAACTTAGGATTGCTTATGCCGTCTTCCTTGGCCTGCAAAGCTGCAACCAGCCCGACGAGATAAGAGCCTTCCTCTTCACTGTAGATAAATTCCTGCACGTTAGGATGACCGACCCAGTTAACGTCAACAATGACGAACTGCTGCTCAGGATACTGAGGTGCGACTTCTCCAAGGGCGTCTGCCCACGTAAAGCCTGTGACCATGATAATATCGTAACCTTCATCTGCAGCTTGGCGCAGGTTGGGAATGTACATATCCTGAGTCTGGGCTGTCACCACATCATACAGTTTTCCACGGTTAGCAGGGTTTTCCACTGTATCACCATAGAATGTTACGATACCTTTCCAAGCCGCTGCGTTAAAGGACTTGTCGTCGATACCTGTGGCATCGGTCAGCAGACGGATGGTCGGTTTTCCGCTTGTTTCTGCAGGAGCGTCTTTGGCTCCCTGTGCAAACATAGTTGTTGCTACAAGCAACACCATCAAGAGCACTAATACTTTTTTCATGTAATCCTCCTTAAAATAGGTGACATGATATATACCACGCATTGTAACACAAGATTTGGTATTTGAAAGTTAGTTATTCGGTAAAAATAAGAGGGAAAGGGTGCATTCCATCAAGGATGTGATAAAAAATGACATTTTGTTGACAGCCCGGCAAAATCCGAAATATCCTACCTTGCACCTAGAATATATTTCTCTATCGCCAGGGCAACCCCATCCTCATCGTTGGAGGCAGTCACCACATGGGCATGGGCCTTTACCTCATCCGATGAGTTGTCCATCGCCACGGCCAGGCCTGCTATGCCCAGCATGGGAACGTCATTCAACCCGTCACCCACAACCATAAGATTTGAGCGGTCCAGCCCCAGCAGGGAGAGAAGGACATCCAACGACGCAGCCTTCTGAACACCCTTTGCTGTAATCTCCAAAAAACAGGGCTCGCTGAAAAAAACATCTGCCTTGTCCCCGAGCAGGGGTTGCAACTCCTTCTGTGCTGTAACGAGAAGGGAGGGCTCACCTACGATCATGACTTTAGGCTGGTCTGCGGTCACCTCAGCCAACAGGTCGTCCACCCTTCTGATAGGGATGGTGTTGTTATACGCTTCCTTATGTACAAATTGATCGTCAGGCATCTCTGTGATGATCCCCTCGTGGTCGTAGGACAGTGAAGCAAGGCCGTTGGCTTTGGCATAAGCGAAGGCAATCTCTATTGCCTCAAGGCTCACTGTCCTCTCCCAGACCACCTCATTGGTCTCACACTTGATGAGCTGAGCTCCGTTGTATGCCAGGATGTAGGCATTGTGGGAGAATAATCCAAGCTCGCGTGCAAGCGGCTCCATACCCAAAACGGGCCGTCCGCTGGCGAGGGTGACACAGACACCCAAATCCAAAGCAGCCTCTATGGCCTTTCTAGATCTGGGAGTAACTTGTTTCTGGCTGTTGGTAAGGGTGCCGTCGAGATCGAGGGCAAGAAGGGAGTACTGCATGAAAGCTCCTCAGTTGTGTAGATGCCCTATCTTACACCAAACGAAAAGGGAGAAGAAGGGCAATAACAACCAAATCAGGGGGAGCTTCAGCAACAAATACGCTCAAGTAGCGGCTATCATGGTCCAAAAAGGATCTGGACGGTTCCCAGAAACTGACGTATCCTGGAATCAGGATGCATACCCATACTCACTACACCCAAGCATTGCTCAACACACTCCAGGTTGAAAATACCTACAGGACTGATGACCTTGCAAGGATCTTACAGGTGGAGAAGTCAAGCATGCTACGCAAAGGCGTAATAACAAGAAAAGGGCAAAACCTGCTCATCATACTCATCTCCCTGGAAAAACGAACCGACGCCACACCCTACAGCTTATCCTTGCACAGAACTGCTAATTTTTGACGTAGCAACCTTTTAATGGTATGCTATAACTCAAGACCAGATACAAGGGAGCATCAATGAACCATTTCAAGCTTTATATAGAGTCTCAGCAAAGAGAAGGAAAAACCGGCAAAACCAGCAAGGTATACAGCCCTCTGGACCAGAGGGTCATCGGCAGTGTTGCTCTGGGCAACGCTTCTGATGCCCATGATGCTCTTGTAGCGGCAGACCGGGCAAGCGGAAAGTGGGCTAGAAAACCTGCCGAACAAAGGGCTGGATATTTGCGGGAACTCTCGGCAATCCTTGAGTGCAACAGCGAGGACCTTGCCCGTCTGCTAGCAACCGAACAGGGGAAAATCCTCTCGGAAGCAAGGGGTGAAGTTGAGGGAGCCATAGCGTACCTGACCTATGCGGCACAATCGGCAAGAAGAATTGAAGGGGAGATAACCACTTCCGAGCATAAGGATGAAAGGCTCTGGATCGAAAGGGTCCCTTACGGGGTTACCGTAGCACTTCTTGCATGGAACTTCCCTCTGCTGCTTATGGCGCGCAAGGTGGGAAACGCCTTGGTCACAGGGAACACCATGGTGGTAAAACCCCCTCTGCAGACACCCCTTACTGTAATGCGGTTCGCCCAGCTGGCCTCTGACTCCTCCCTTCCCCCCGGAGTGCTCAACTTCATTACAGGTTCGGGGGCTGAGGTAGGCAGCGCCTTGGTCTCCGACAAGCTCACCAGGCTGGTCAGCCTGACGGGGAGTACCGATACTGGGAGAAAGATATTCAAGGCAGCATCTGAAAACATTACTGCATTAAGGCTGGAGCTAGGAGGCAACGCCCCCTTCATAGTCTGCGAGGATGCGGATTTGGATAAGGCCGTTGAAAGTGCCATTGTCTCCCGCTTCAGAAACGGCGGACAGATATGCACATGTAACGAACGGATGTACATTCACCAGGGTGTCTATGATGATTTTTTGGCTAAGTTCCTCCTCCGTGTAGGGGCTCTACGGACAGGCTCAAGCTTTGATGAGCAGGTCGACATGGGCCCCCAGGTCAGCAAAACTGAAGTTGAGAAGCTGGAAGATATGGCAGGGCGTGCTAGCGAGCAAGGTGCGAGGATCCTATATGACGGAGGGCAAGAGGAGTATATTGAAAAGCTGCTGCATCGGTACCCGGAAGGAAATTGGTTCTTCCCCATGGTATTTGAAGTGAATGACAACAGGAACATCCTCATGCAAGAGGAGATTTTCGGCCCTATTATCCCCATACTCAAGGTAAGTTCCTTTGATGAGGCCCTCACCTGTGCAAATGAGAGCGAGTACGGACTGTCGGCGTTCCTGTTCACCAACAACGCAAAACACATCATGCGTGCCACCAGAGAGCTGGAATTCGGGGAGATATACGTAAACAGGCAGAGCGGGGAGCTCCTCAACGGCTTCCACACCGGGCATAAACTCAGCGGCCTCGGCGGAGAGGACGGAAAACACGGCCTTGAAGGGTACCTGCAGAAGAAGAGCATCTACATGAACTGGGACATCGGGTAGGATTTTTACCTAAAGCTTGCCAACATGCAAACCTTTTGCAACGTTGACGATGAAGTCCTGCACGTTGGTCACAATGCCCGTTGCGCTGAGACTTCCCCTGTCCTTGAGCTTGTTTACTGCAAACTCTGAGATATCGACGCTATAGATGAAAACCGGGCGGACCTTTTTGTCGACGACCCTGAAGGAGGGGGTCATGTTGCCTGTTGCTATGGAGTGCAGCTGGGTAGCGAGGCTTATCACTGTAGTAGCCTTGCGAATGACAGCCCTCATGGCGTCCTGCGCCTCGTATACATTCGCGTAGACCTCCGGCATCGGCCCGTCATCACGTATCGACCCTCCAAGGACCAGGCTCTTCTTCTGCTTCATCATTGCATAGACTATCCCATCCTTGATGTTCTTCTTCTCGATGAAGGTTTCGATGGAGCCGTATTCACGAACCATATTCAGGACATCCAGATGATTGTAGTGTCCATTGGGCATACTCTCCTGAGTGTATATGTTCTGTCCCAGGGCGGTCTTGAAATATCCTGCCTCAAGGTCATGGGTAGCAAGGGCGTTACCTGCGAGGATGCCATCAACATAGCCATTCTCTATGAGCAGTTGCATCGCTCGCCTCGAGTCATTGTCAAAGGCAACAGCAGGACCAAGCACAAAGACAATGTTGCCATGTTCCTTTTCGTATTCCAACAGCTCGTACAGCTTGTCATAGTCCCTGGAGAAGGCGGTCTCCCGCGATCGGCCTGTGCGGAAGACAAACTTATCGTCATGGGACTCTTCTGGAGGGAGGAAGCCTGTGGCATGGACATATATGCCCTCCTCCCCACGTTCGGTCCTTCCCAGAACGACACGATCCCCCTTCCTGATTCGCCGACCTTCAACAACCTGCACTCTCCCGCTGTCATCGAGGACGACCAGGCAATCCATCCTACTCTCTTCAGCAAGCAGCCAAGTGCCCCCTACCTTGAAGTATTCGGGAAACATAGATGTGCTGTGAAACCCTAAAGGTGCCACACCGTCTCTGGAAGCCCTTTGCAGGGAAACATCTGCACTCTGTCGGAACTGGTTGAGGGAAAAATCCGGCGCATGGTACTCAGGTAGGGTAAAGGACATAGCGAACCTCTCTACAGGCTTGTTTTATGGAGAGAACCATCAGTCTTGCTCTCTTTAATCACTATCAGCCACCTTGACTCCAAAGGCAAGAGAAAAAGCGCACTCAGACCTGACTCTTTTCACAAATACGCTAGGAAAAAGCAAGTTCCCAGATGACCTTCCTCTCCTTTCAGTTCTTGACAGGTTAGGAAGCAAACCTGTAGGATTATCATTGTTAGGCATTTCTAACACCATTGAAGGAGAACGCATGAAATATGTATATCTGTTTTTGGCTTTTGTAGGAATCGGTCTTGGGGCCTTGGCGGCCGTAATACCGCTGCTCCCTTCATTTCCCTTCCTACTGCTCGCCTTCATCTGCTTCGGCAAGAGTTCTGAAAAGCTTGACAGGTGGTTCAAAAACACCAAACTCTACAAAAACAACCTGGAAAGTTACATAAACAAGCAAGGCATGACACGTGGCAACAAGATCCGAGTCATGCTCACCGTCACAGCTGTGATGATATTTGGCTTTGTCATGTTGCGTCAGATCCTAATCGGACAGATCATCCTCGGGATCGTCTGGATAGGTCACATCCTGTACTTTGCATTTGGAGTGAAGGAGAAGGCTCTGAACACCACCCAACATCAGAGCTGCGAACGGACAATAGGAGACAACCAGATCGGATAAAAAAAACTCTCCTTGTCTGTTTGTCAGATATGGAGAGTTCTTACGTCTGTTGTTGCCTTGTCGGGCAGAGAGGATTTGAACCTCCGACCCCCTGGTCCCGAACCAGGTGCGCTAGCCCCTGCGCTACTACCCGTCAGCTTTTGAGCCGAGGTAAAATATAGCTGTTGCCCCCCTTATTGTCAACATGGGACAAACGCACCTCTCAACTTCTCAATTCCTACATTCATAGCCAAAAAGGGTGCTAAGTGAAACCTTATCAGCCAGATGTCCAAAGAAAAGGGTCTT
>DUPO01000013.1 GCA_012838275.1 Spirochaetales bacterium | reverse complement strand
TATACGCTATATTAAGATAAATTAGCGGTAAGATGTATCTTCCGCAAGGAGAAAAATAAATGAAGAAAAGAAATTTTTTAATTGTATTAGCACTTTTGGCCCTGGTCTTGGCTCCAGTGGCATCGGCTCCCCTAAAGGCTTCAAGCGCTGCGTATAGCAAGTACGCTCTCGGACTTAACCTGGGTACAAACACAGGTCTGGGTTTTCAGATTAGGGCTAATCGGGATTTTGACATCATAGGAAATTTGGGCCTCGAAAACTTTGACTCTTCCCATCTCTCCTTTGATGTGGCAGCCAACTACAAGATCGCTGAGTTTAACATCGACAGGGCTGAATTTGACGTGACTATGGGTCTTGGTGCGAATGTCGCCATCCCCCTCAGTTCTGAACAGGGATTTGATTTTTCAGTGCTTGTCCCCTTTGGCGTGGTCTATCACTTCACAGAGGTTCCCATCGACGTGTACTTCCGCCTAGCCCCTGGCTTGCAAATTGTTAAAGGCAATGACGTAGGTCTTGGTTTCGGCTTCAGCGCCTTCCTTGGTGGACTTTGGAGATTTGGCTGATAAGCTGACCTGATATGATACAGGAGCGCCGCTCTGCCTGTTTTAGGTGGAGCGGTATTTTTTTGCCCGGAGGATTGAGAGGTCTCTGTAGCTGTCTAGCTGGTCAGGGTTTTATACAAACTTGGAAAACAGCGGGTCCGTTTCCTGGATATATGGGTTTCGACATGGTAGGGTTTTTCTAAATACCATGGCTGGCAAGCCTCACAAGGAGGGACCGAGTATGACAAAACGTTTAGTATGTGCCAGTGTGCTTGTTCTGATGATGCTTCTCCCCATCAGCGCCGCATCTTTCGAGAGAAGCTCCTGGTCTGCAGGGATAAATCTTGGTACGGGGGCGCAAAGTGCGGCCCAATATCGGATTAATGATGATATGGATATTGTTGTTGGTGTTGGTTTGGATTTTTACTACGGTGCTATATACGGCGATGCAGTAGCCAATTTCCGAGTTGGAGGCTTTTCCATCGACCAGGCGGCTTTCGATGTCACCGTAGGCGGGGGTGTGCTGGTTGGCTTGTATGACCGACTGGTAGAGCTCTCAGTGGTGGTCCCTGTCGGGATAACCTACAGCTTCCCCGATGATCTCATTCCCCTCGACCTCTACGTCCGTGTTGGTCCTGCCATCAGGATCCTCAAGGGGTATCGTACAGATCTGCTTGGCATCTACTCATATGTAGGGGCCATGTACAGGTTCTAACAGGTAAGACAGGTATCGGAAGTAAGAGTATGGACAGGGTTGCTATACCTCTGTCCATACTGTTTTGGGGCAGGAGGGCAGATACTCCTCTATTTTTTCCCCTTTACTTTGAAATCCAGCAGAGGACTTTGGTAACGTTCGAGTATCTGCGTTTCAACAAGGATACCCTCATCAAGGTAGTCTATGCTCAGTACTTGCCCCGAACGCCGTATATGGGCAATGAGGTCGTAGCGGCTCTCGGGGATGAGATAATAGCTTACAGGACATAGTTCATGCAGTGTCTCGCCAATCTGTTTCAGAAGGTCATCCAGACCTTCCCCCTGAATGACCGAGGTCTCAACTACCGGGCTGTACATGCTCTTGAGCCTTGCCACTGCAAAATCATCGTGGACGCTGTCCATCTTGTTTATCATGACTATTGTTGGCTTGTCCGTACAACCCAACTCTTCCAATACGTTTACGGTTGTTGCGTAACTTCCTAACATGTCCGGGTGTGCGGCATCGCAGACAATGATGAGGAAGTCAGCGAACTTGGCCTCTTCCAGGGTACTTTTGAAGGAGTCTACAAGGTTATGGGGGAGGTCGCTTACAAATCCAACGGTATCGGAGAGGAGGACCTCAGCTCCCCCGGGCAGCTTTACTGCCCTGGTTGTAGGATCGAGGGTGGCGAAGAGTTTGTTCTCCACCAGCACCCCTGCCTGTGAGAGGGCATTGAGCAGTGATGATTTTCCACTGTTGGTATATCCGACGATGGCACCAAGAGGGACGTTGCTGTTCTGCCTCTGGGAGCGCTGGACCGAACGTTGTTGCTGGACTTTTTTCAGCTGATCCTTCAAGAAAGCTATCTTCTCCTTGATCTGCCTCCGGTCAAGTTCCAGCTGCTGTTCGCCTCCGCCTCTGGTCCCTTTCACGCCTCCATGCTGGCGTGAAAGGCCTGTCCACATCCTGGTAAGACGGGGTAGGGAGTACTCAAGTCTGGCCAGTTCGATTTGCAGGCTTGCTTCCTTGGTCGCCGCCCTGTCTGCAAAGATCTGCAGGATTACTTCATCCCGGTCGATCACGCAACACTCTAGCTCACGCTCGAGGTTGCGTTGCACCCTTGGGCTGATGCTCCGGTCAAAAATGACTAGGTCGCTTTCATAGGTGTCTATGAGAGTTTTTATCTCTGCAACTTTCCCGCTGCCGATCAGAGTGGCGCTGTTGGGTTCCCTCATGGGGATCATCAGCGTATGCACGGTAAGCGGACCCATGGTGCTAACCAGGGCCTGAAGCTCTTCGCCGCGATGTTTGGCGTGAACCCTCTCTTCTGTTGCGGGAACAAGGACAAGTAGGATTGCCCTCTGTCTCTCTATTTCTATGTCGTGTATTTGTTTTCCCTTGACAGTAGGGTCTTCGTTTCCAGTGATTGTATCGATTTCCATTAGTGTTGACTATAAGGCTGGTGACCAGAGAAGTCAATATATGCTACACTTGCCAACCTAGCTCCACTGAGCATATATGAGGTTAATGTATGGGTTTGAATTGCGGTATTGTTGGCTTGCCCAACGTCGGTAAATCGACAATTTTTTCTGCTTTGACGGCAGCTCCTGCCGAAGTTGCTAACTATCCTTTTTGTACTATCGATCCCAATGTGGGTATCGTTAACGTTCCTGATACGCGTTTGGACAAGATTGTTGAACTGATCCCGACAGAACGGGTCATACCTGCAACATTTGAGTTTGTTGATATTGCCGGTCTTGTGGCCGGTGCTTCCAAAGGGGAAGGCCTGGGCAACAGGTTCCTTGCTTCCATCAGGGAGGTCGGGGTGATCGCCCATGTGGTCCGTTGCTTTGAAGACGGTGACATTGTCCATGTGAACAACAAGATCGATCCTGCAAGTGACATCGAGACCATCAACATTGAGCTTGCCTTGGCTGACCTTGAGACTGTAAGCAACCGATATGCCAAACAGGCAAAACTCAGCAGGTTGGGCAAGGAGGCACAAAAGGAGAACGAGAAGGTTCTTCCTGTGCTGGAGAAGGTGAAGGGCTGCCTGGAGTTGGGCAAGCCCGCACGCAGTCTCTCCCTCGAGGAGGAGGATCTTGCCTTGCTGCATGACCTGCACCTCATCACCCTCAAACCTGTCATCTATGTCTGCAATGTCGATGAAGAGGGCATAACAGAGGCTAATGAGTATGTTGAGGCGGTACGCTCGATTGCCGAGGCAGAAGGGTCAGAGGTCATTGTGATCTGTGGCAAGATAGAGTCTGAGATATCAGCTTTGGAGACCGAAGAGGACAAGAAGGAATTCCTGGAGTCCGTCGGCCTGGAGGAGTCTTCGCTAAACGGACTCGTCCGCCTTGCATATCATACCCTCGGGATGCGTACCTTCTTTACTGCCGGCTCCGATGAGAACCGGGCTTGGACTTTCCGCGCGGGATACAAGGCTCCTCAGGCGGCAGGGGTTATCCACACCGACTTTGAGAAGGGATTCATCAAGGCTGAAGTCTATAATTGTGAGGATCTTTTCTTCTACAAGACCGAGCAGAAGGTCAAGACTGCAGGGAAGCTCCGGATCGAAGGTAAGGAGTACCTCGTCAAGGATGGGGATATCATGCACTTTAGGTTCAATGTGTAGGATAGCCTTCTTTCGCTGCTGGTTTTGAGAATCCAATGGCAATGATTTCATAAAAAAGGACATCCCCAATGTGAGCGGGATGCCCTTTTTTATAGCTCGGCCGGCTCTTCCGACGATCTTCCCCTACCAGCTGACTGAGAATGTTATAGGGTCGGCCAGGAGAAGGAAATCTATGAGGGGAAAGCTGAACTCGTAGAGGTTCGTCCCGATCTTTTTCCCATGGGTGAAGCTTCTGATAGGTTTGGGGGTGGCGATCCTCAAGGTGATGCTAGACTTCTCGATGGCCGGTGGTCCCTCTTCCCCAAGCATGAAGCCTATCATCTCCAGGTAGTCGCTTTCACTCAGGCCTTGGTTGTAGACAGGACCGAAAGCCTCAAAGTTTTCGTCCGCAAGAAAGGGGATGACCGGAACAAGCTGGTCATAGTTGTCCATAGAGAGGCTGAAGGTCAGGGTGTTGTTCTGCAGCTTGAGGAGGCTCTGGTTGTTGCCTGCTCCTAAGTCGGAGAAGAGCCTGTCCAGGTCCATGAAGTTGAAATACCCTTTGTAGGCATTGTCATCGAGGTTCTGGATGTTGACGCTGTTTGTGGTGCTGCTGTACCGAAGAGCCAATTCAAAGTCTCCGATCGCCTTGTCCATCAGGGAGGTGTCCTGATCCTCCGGCACGAACTCGCTGAAATCCTCAAGAACGGCAATAAAGAAGTCCTCGACGGTGAAGTCGAAGGTGGAGCTGTTGTACCCGGTCTCTTTAAATGAGAGCTGGTCGGTCACTACACATGAGGTAGCCGAAAAGAGTACCAAGAGTATCAGAGATGAAAGTAGCATAGGTATCTGTCTAGGTTTTATCAACTGGTTATCCTTCTTGCATTAATGTATGTGATTTTGCTTCAGCAAGCAAGTGGGAAATTTACAGCTTTTGCTCGATAAAGCCAATAGAGCCATCTTCATGCTCGACAATACCCAGAGTCTGCCTGCTCTGGTTGGGGTGTTTTGCAAGAAACTTCTCAATGTGCATGGTGTCGAGCTTGGCAATCTCATCAAGTTCATAAGAGATTGAGATGACAGGGTTCTCCCCGGTATCCCGCAGGAAGGCCACGCCCTGGTGGAGTTCCATGAAGGAGAGGAGGGGTGGGAGGTACCTCTCACGCTTCAGCTTTTTAAGCAGGTCTCGTACGAACTGTTCCTGCAGTTCGTAGATATCCATTTCAGCCGGATCCGTACCTCTTCTTTGTGTGAGAAAATCCGTATAGGTGGCAAAGTGGGAGAACAGGGTGCTTGGTGTGCATTGTGCCGCTTCGCAGAAGGTATGGATCCACATACTCGCTTCCCCTTTTGTATAGAGGAGGTCACACGCATCCTTCAGTTTCAGGGCTTTGGCAATATCCCCCTCAGGATAAGTGGGAGTGGATATGACTGTGTAAGGCGAATCTTCCTGGTGCTTGATGCCGAATTTTCCTGCGTTGTCGGCAAGACTGGTACCCGGCAAGAGGGATAGGGCGAAGATGTCTATGTTGCTGGGTTTGCACCCGACGGTAAAATCGAGGCTGTTGCAAAAGATGGGAAATGAGTCATGGGGCAGGCCTATGATAAGATCGAGGCCAAAGACAATTCCCCTCCTGTTGAGCAGATCAATCTTCTTTAGGAAAAGTGCCTGGTCAAAGCGCCTGTTTATGGCCTTCAGCACCGTTGGGCTAGAGCTTTGCAATCCTATCTGTAAAGAGCAGTTAAGCTGCGAGAACAGATCTGCCAGTTCCTCATCGAGAAGCTCTGCCCTCAATTCGAAAATGAAGTGGATATCTTGTGCCTTTTGAACCAGGAGCGAGAGCATCTGGACTGTTCTCCCCTTGTCCATGTTGAAGGTTGGGTCCAGGACGAACACCTCCTCTACCTGATTGGCGAGCAGATACTCCAACTCCTCGTCTATGCGGTCATAGCTGAAGTGGCGAACCGAACGTATTCCCTTGGATTCAAAGCAGAATGCACAGTTGAAGGGACAACCCCTGGTCATCTCCCAGAGGACCGAGGCTCCGGGCTTCACGAAAGAGGCTGCCGACCCCGAAAGCAGCACTGAGTCCAGGGTGCTCAGGTCCTGTGGGAAGGCATAGGAGAGCTCATCACCCTTAGCCACGATGCCCGGTCCTTGAGGTTTTTTTCCATCAAGCAACTGGCAGAGGGCTAGCGTCGTGCTCTGCTCACCCTCCCCAAGGGTAAGAAAGTCGTAGAGCCCGAAATCGAAGCTTTGTGGATTGGCAGTGACTTCAGTCCCTCCTGCAAACAGGATGACAGAGGGGGCCAACTCCTTCAGGCGCTGGGAAAACTGGTCGAACCAACTCCTGTTCCAAAGATATATCGAACACCCGATATGGGTTGCCTCACTGCCCGCGCTCCTCTCTGCCGCCTCTACGGGGTCATCTTCAAGGGTATAGGCACCCAGGCTGCACTCGTGGCTCTTTAGGGTTCGGTGGTGTTGTATGGCTGTCTGGATTGAGAGGGCTCCAAGGGGAAAACTGAGGTTTCCTTCTTCAAGACAGCAGGATACGATCTGGATTTTCATGAGTCGATAGTACTTGCTCTGCTATTCTCTTGCAAGCATATGGCAGTAATGATAGAGTT
>DUPO01000155.1 GCA_012838275.1 Spirochaetales bacterium | reverse complement strand
TTTACCGGCGATCGGAATCGAACCGATACGGATTATTCATCCATCAGATTTTGAGTCTGACGTGTCTACCAATTTCACCACGCCGGCATTAGCGGGTTCCATGCTAACAAATCCCCTAGGAAATAGCAACATGGTTTGGCAAAAAATGCTTCATAGTTTTAAACATTGTTTTTTCGTCTTTTTTGTTCTACAGTATGAAAGGTTGGAGGGCATAGTGAAAACTCTTAGAAAATCACTGCCGGTAGTATTGTTACTCATTTTTTTCCTCAATCCAATGTTTGCTGACGAGTATGTTACCAATGCAAGTGCGGGTATCCTGACTGCGGATATTCCTATCATGTATGGGGATGAGAATTTTAGAGCTCGTATCGCAGAGAAGACCGGAGGTACGCGCTCCGCTGTGGGGCTGGTCCTGTCGGGAGGCTCTGCCAGGGCCTTTGCCCACATAGGGGTTTTGAAACTCCTGGAAGAGGAGGGCATAATACCCGATTACATCATAAGCAACTCTATGGGAAGCATCATAGGCATGATGTACGCAGCAGGGATGTCTGCCGACCAGATTCTCGAAAGCATCACAAGGGTCTCCTTGCAATCCCTCTTTGACCTCACCATCCCTATAGAGGGAGGCATGATGGAGTCCTCTCGTTTCAACGCTGTCCTGGCTTCTTTTCTCGGCCCTGACCTGAAGGTCGAGGAGTTGCCCATACCTATAATTGTCATCGCAGAGGATCTGGTGACCCGTCGGCAGGTCTACATGGCCGAAGGGGATTTCTATACCATCCTACAGGCCTCCTACGCTCTGCCTGTGTACTTTCCGCCGGTGGAGTTCAGGGGACACCTCCTGCTTGATGGTGGCATCACCAATCTTGCCCCGGTGAAGCTTGCCCATGAATACTCCGAAACCGTAATCGTATCGACCACATTTTATGATATGGACAACCTCAACTTGCGTAACCCCCTGACAATCCTCAATGTCTCCATAGACATCGCGAAGCGAAGAAGAGGGGTGGAGGAACTCAAGGAGTATCTCTCTGATGTCATCTGGATCCGCTGTGACGTTGAGGATGTCTCTTTCATGGAGTTTTCAGCTGGAAAGGAACTAGCGGAGAAGGGCTATGATTCTGCCAGCTTGCAAAGAAGCAAGCTCCAAGGGCTGCCCAAGACCCATGCTGACGACCTTCTGGTCGAACGGCGTATGGAGCTGACTTCGATGATTGACAAGAACATGGTCCGTCACAACACCTTTTCCCATAGCAAGCTCCTGGAACCATCCCATCTGCTGGGATTTGGATTCGACAGTGAGAGAAGCGAGCATGATGACACGTTCCTCAAGGATTTCAATACGTTTGGGATCAAGTATGCTCTTCGCACGGGAGATGTGGATATCTCCATCAATACCGGCTTGACGTTCCAAATCTATACGAACAAGAGCCAGAGTGCGGCCCCTGCCTTACGAGGCCAGCTGGATTACTACTTCCTGAATCATTTCAAGCTCGCTCTGGATAGTGCCGTGGCTTGGGATTTTGCAACGGGCAAACCACTGTTTTCTGCCGGGCTGCAGCTCGACGGTAGGTTGTTCTTGCTGAACAACGCTCTCAGGCTGAGGCTCTTGGAGAGCATCGAACACATTTCAAACCCAGGTCTTGGGGATCTTGCCCCCTTCTGGCCGGAGAATACCTACCTCTTCTCTTCCACAGCAGAGGCACTTTTAACGCTTAGCCGAGGTAGCGCTTTAGCCTTGGAGCAGGGAGTGCTCTCTCTTTCATACCAGATACTTGGGGATTATGTTCAAAGCCGTGCGTTCGTATCCGGAAGTTTGGCCTCAAAGGTGGTTCATAAGGATACCGGACTGTTTGGTGAGGTGAAGGGCACGCTCAGGGCCGCTCTTGATGGGAAGGGGGAGGTTCCGTTATTCCTCACTGATGGATTCAGGACTAACAGTGTGCTTATCAATTCCCAGGGACATGACCTCTCCCTGAATGGGGGAAACCCTGCCAACCACCTGGTGGTCAGTTCATTGTCATTGGGCTATGCACCGCTTAATTTCAAACCTACCATCGCTGAGCTGTTCATC
This sequence comes from Spirochaetales bacterium, assembly GCA_012838275.1. Lineage (GTDB taxonomy): Bacteria > Spirochaetota > Spirochaetia > Sphaerochaetales > Sphaerochaetaceae > Sphaerochaeta. The sequence continues at coordinate 15,691 of DUPO01000155.1, read as the reverse complement.
TTCGAGAAGAGTAGCGTGGCTGCATATATCGACCTGCTGTGGCGTGAGAGCGCTTCATGGAAGCCCGCTCTCTCCTTAGGGGTGGAGCTTCACACAGAGTTCTCCCTGTTGGGCATCAGGACCCTGCCTGTCACCATCTACGGAGGATGGGATCAGAGTGTGAAGGGCTTTGTCTGGGGAGTCTGGTTCAATGTCCTTTTGTAAGGTCACTCTCCCTCATGCTTCCTGGCATATTCAAGATCAGCCTCGGTGAGGTCTGTATTGGGGGAGTAGTCCTCTGCTTCCAGTTCCCATTTCTTAGCCTGTTGCTTGTTTTTGGGCTTCTCCACCTCTTTCTCCTGTGCAAAACCTGTGAGGACAAGCTCGGGCTCCTCCTCAAAGGTTTCGTCCAGGGGAGCAGGTAGTTTTCCTGAAGCGACAAGGGCGGTATTCCTCTCTATCTCCAACGCACCGGCACGCCTTGTCTTTGGGTCCTCCAGCCTCTCTTTCAAGTGTGTGACATTCTCTTTGGTTATGTTTGTCGTATTGGAGTATTTGGCCAGGAGTGCCTTCTCCAACAGTTCTATCGCCTCACCGACCTTGCCGAAGTGTATCCGCACCTGTGCGGCATGGAGATAGGGCTCGGGGAAGGAAGGGCCCCTCTTGGTCAGGATCGCATAGAGATCACTCGCCTCATCCCACTTGCCTTCTAGCAGGTAGAGCCAGCCACGGTTATCATGGAGGCCGGGACTCTCGTCCTCATATTGGCTCGCCTCTTCAACCAGCTTCCGTGCGGTCTTCAGGTCGCCTTTCTCCAAAACATAGGAGCCGTAGTTGATGAACAGGTTCTTGTCACGATACCCATTGTCATAGACCTCTTTGACGGTCTGGATCGCCTTATCCAGATCACCATGCATCCATTGGACCATCGATAGCATGGTCTTGGCTATGTCGGTGAGACTCTCGTCCTCAACCTTCTTCTCCTCCGCCAGATAGTTTTCAATGATGTTCTCCCCTTCATTGGGGTCTCCCCGATGGATATACATGCTGGCTGCTGTAATCCTGTAGGCGGGGATCAAGCCGGCCCTGATCGCCCTCTGGTAGAGGGGCCATGCCTTTTCCCACTGTTGCGTATCCTTCTTGATGAGGTGTCTGTTTGCCTGGATATAGAAAAAGATGCTCCGCTTCCAGAAGAGGAAACCTCCGATCAGGATGAAAGCTATGAGCGCTTTGACCAAGGGGGTAGTGGGCAGGACCAGAATGCCTACGATAATGAGAATTGCCACCCAAAGCCCTACGTTTTTCTTGTTTTTCATGAGGTCTCCTTTACGCACAACAAATAATGTATCGCGAATGCTAGGAGGTTGCAAGGGCGCTTTGCAAATTGTACACTCTGGGAATGGATGATCGTGACATTCTGGTTCACGCTTGCTGTGGACCATGCAGCAGTGCAAGCATAGAGCGAATGCTCTCCGACGGGTGGAAGCCCACCTTATTCTTCTCAAACAGCAATATCTTCCCACAAGAAGAGGCGGACCGTCGTTATGAGGCTCTGCTGATCGTAGCGCAGGCCTACAAGTTGCCTGTAATACGGGAGCTATGGGACCACGGGCCATGGCTCGAGGCCGTCTCGGGCCTGGAAGGGGAGAAGGAGGGTGGAAAGCGTTGTGAAGCATGCTTTGCCTATAACCTCAATGAAGCTTCCAGGAAAGCTGAGGAGCTGGGCTTTGAACACTTCTGCACAACTCTCACAGTCAGCCGTTTCAAGAACAGCAAGGTTATTTTTCGCTTAGGGGAGCAGTTCCCTCGGTTTGAAAAGCTTGATTTCAAGAAGAAAGGGGGCTTTGACAGAAGCCTTGTCCTGAGCCGTGAACTGGGACTGTACCGTCAGCGCTACTGCGGTTGTGAGTTCTCCCTCCCCTCATCCTAAGTATCTTTGAATCTCCGGTTTTAGTATGGTATACTCAGCTTTGAAGTGAGGGTAGGGAATGAGAAAACTGCTGAAATTTTTGACTGGGAGACTTTTTCTCTCCCTGGTTCTTATCCTGTTGCAGATAGCAGTGCTTATCAATATCTTTGGGTTTGCCAAGAATGACACTCTCTGGATCCAAATATTTTCCACCATCTCCATTGCCATGGCCCTCTTTGTAAGTATGCGCGATCACCTGAACCCGGCCTACAAGATAGGCTGGATGCTGATCTTCATGCTTCTGCCCCTGTATGGGGGTCTTCTTTATATCTTCTTGGGCACCAGGAAAATGAGTCCGGGACTAAAAAGACAACTTGTCGCATTCAATGATTTTCATGATAAGGGGATGGAAAACGTATCCCTCTCCGCAGATTTGCCTATGCAAGCGCTCGAATCCTATGATCCGACGCTTTTCAGGCAGGCGAGCTATATCACCGGAATCAGTGGCTTTCCTGTTTGGAGTAACACAGAGGTGGAGTATTTTGCAGATGGGGAGGACTGGCTGCTGGATGTTTTCAAGGAGATCAAGCGGGCCAAGAGCTTCATATTCCTTGAGTTTTTCATCATTGCCGAGGGGGATGTCTATACGGCCCTGATCAAAGAGCTGGTCGCCAAGGTGCAGCAAGGCGTGCTTGTCCGCCTGCTGTTCGATGATGTGGGGTCCATCTCCACAATTCCTGCTTACCATGCACGCCATCTCAGAAGCCTCGGCTTGGAGGTTGTTGCCTTCAATCCCCTCAGGGCACATATAAACAGTCGCCTGAACAGCCGTGATCACCGCAAGGTTGTGGTCATCGACGGTAACATAGGGTATACCGGAGGGATAAACATAGCGGATGAGTATGCCAATCGGCAGATTCGCTTTGGACACTGGAAGGACACAGGGGTCAAATTGAAGGGCGATGCCGTTTGGAACCTCACTCTGATGTTTCTCCAGCTCTGGACCTTCGGTTCGAAGAAGTCGGTGGACTTCGCCCCTTTCAAGCCTACCATCCAGTACAAGACAGACGGATTCGTCCAACCTTTTGGCGACAATCCCCTGGACAACCACAATGTGGCTGAGAATTCCTATATCCAGATCATAAGCATGGCAAAGAAATATGTATGGATAACCACACCCTACCTGGTCTTGGACAACGAGATGATCACCGTCCTCAAGATCGCAGCACAAAGCGGGGTCGATGTGCGCATCATCACCCCGAACATGCCGGACAAGTGGTATGTGTTTGCTGTCACCCAAGACAACTACTACTCACTGATGGAGTGTGGGGTCAAGATATATGAATACATTCCAGGTTTTATCCATGCAAAGATGTGTGTCGCCGATGATAAGGTGGCCATAATTGGGACTATCAACATGGATTACCGCTCTTTCTACCTGCACTTTGAAAATGCCGTGCTGTTCTACGGCTCTTCAGTGGTCGAGTCTGTCTCCACTGATATTGAAAAAATACTGGACCTGAGCCTGAGGGTAACTCCTGAACTCCTTGCTGCACGCCCGTGGTATAGGAAGCCTATGGGAACTGTCCTCAGGTTGGCTGCACCACTGCTTTAGGAGGGTAGGCATGAAGTTTCTCAACTATGGATCGGTCAACATTGATTTGGTTTTCACGGTGGACCATATGGTGGAACCCGGGGAAACATTGTCCAGTTCCTCCTTCTTCAGGAGTGCTGGAGGCAAGGGAGCCAACCAGAGCGCAGCCTTGGCCAAGGCCGGGGCGCAGGTGAGCCATGCTGGAAAGATCGGGTCCGATGGACAGTTCCTGGTTGACCTGCTTTCAGGCTACGGGGTTGATACCTCGCTCATACGTCTCTATGAAGGGGCGACCGGCCAGGCTCTGATCCAACTGGACAAGCACAAGCAGAACGCCATAGTACTCTACGGCGGAGGGAATCTGCAGATCACCAAAGAGGAGATTGATGAGAGCCTCGCCCTGTTCGGTGAAGGGGATATGCTCCTCCTGCAAAATGAGATCGTTTACACCTCCTACCTCATCGAACAGGGGAAAAAACGCGGCATGAAGGTCTGCCTCAACACCGCTCCCTTTGATGATACTATCCTCGATTTCCCCCTCCATCTCATCGACATACTGGTCGTAAACGAGATCGAGGGCGCCGCCTTGGCTAAGACAGGTAAGGGAGCAACCTTTACAGAGGTCCTGGATGCCCTGGTCGAAGGGTATCCAGAGAGTGAGATAGTCCTGACTGTAGGCAAGGGCGGAGCCTACTATGGGTATAAGGATGTACGTTTGCACGAGCCTATCTATGACCTTCCTGTAGCCGATACCACTGCTGCCGGCGACACCTTCATAGGATACTTCCTCACTTCACGCTCCCTCGGTCATGACAACCAACAAGCCTTGCGCTACGCCTGCAAGGCCTCAGGCCTCGCGGTATCCCGCCTCGGTGCGATGGGGTCCATCCCTTTGGCTTCAGAGGTATTCGACTGAAAATTCAGTTTCCCAACAACTGCAGATGGGTCTTGCGATAGAGCGAAGGGGAAGATCCGGTAGATGCCTTGAACTGTTTGGAGAAGTGGAACTCCGAGCAGAACTGCAGCTTTGCCGCTATCTCCTTTATGGAGAGATCACTGCTGGTCAACAGGGCCCTTGCGGCTTCAAGCTGCAGGCTTGAGTAGTATTTCATGGGGGTTGTATTCATCCGTTTCCTGAAGAGACGGACGAAGTATGAGGGGTCGAGATCCACATGGCTTGCAATCTGGTTGAGGCTGAGGTTGTCGAACACATGGCGTTGCATATGCCTGATCGCCTTCTCCAGACGGACATGAGAGCCCGTAGCACGCTCTGAGACGCTTCCCGCCAACAGGTTGTAAAGAAACCCCAGAAGCTGGTGGCATGCGCTCAGGCGAAGTTCCTCCTTGCTGCTTAAGGCCTTGTCCCGAACCTCTTCAAAGAAGAATCTCCAGTTGGTCCCGATGTGCAGGGGGTGCTTGATTTCCAGTTTGGTAAAGAGTTCCTCCTGCAGCGGACAGGAGATCAGTGTGGCGTAGTAGGTGAGGTTGGCCCCCTCATCTGTTGTGATGCTGTGTTCCGTTTCATCGGAAGTGACGAAGAGGGATCCTGGGGTGATGGTGTACCACTTGTTCCCGTTGGTGAAGGTTCCGCTTCCGCTGACAAAGTAATGGATTTCGAACGAACCTTCCTCATGACTGTGCACCCTCTGGTGCCACATGAGCTCTTGTTTTTCATGCATCTGATAGACAAAGACAGCGTCGAGAATTTCCATAAGTCAATAATACATATGTTATCCCAACCTTGTCTATGGTTATCTCGCCGATTCTATCGGATGCTATATATGGTAAGGAGGACTCTGTATGCAAATTGTTGCCGGAATTGATACTGGAACCCAGAGCACCAAAGTGATTTGCTATGATGCCGGGCGGAAAGAGGTGGTGGCCAGTGTGAGTGCCCCCCATGCTATGATTAGTCGTGATGATGGCACTCGAGAGCAAGAAGCCGTATGGTATCTTGATGCGATACGCGCATGTTTTGCCCAGATCGATCCCAAACTGAGGAAACGTATCCTAGCTGTTGGGGTTTCCGCCCAGCAGCACGGCTTCGTCCCCGTAGGGGCCAAAGGCGAGGTCCTTGGCGCGGTAAAGCTGTGGAACGATACCGCCACCAGCAAGGAGTGTGATATCCTTACAGAACGGTTGGGAGGGGAGGATCGTGTATTCTCCTTGATAGACAACCAGATTCTTGTCGGCTATACCGCCCCCAAGGTGCTCTACCTCAAGAGACATGACAAGGAAGCCTATGACAAGCTTGCGCATATCCTGCTTCCGCATGACTATATCAACTTCTACCTGACAGGAGTCTACTCCGCTGAGGCAGGCGATGCATCCGGAACCGCTTTCTTTGATGTGAAAAATAGAAAATGGAGTGAAGAGGTTCTGCATGCCATTGACGACAAACGTTCGCTCTTGGATATGCTTCCACCCTTAATAGAGGCTGGATCTGCTTGTGGGATGGTGACAAGCCAGGCAGCCAAGGAGCTCGGGATCCCTGTAGGAATCCCAGTCTCCTCAGGTTGCGGGGACAATATGGCAGCGGCTCTGGGCACAGGGTGTGTGAAGCCGGGTTCGCTTACAATGAGTATGGGAACAAGCGGGACGCTCTTTGGCTACAGCGATAGCATCGTCTCGGACAGGAAGGGGCGTCTGGCAGCTTTCTGTTCCTCAAGCGGAGGGTATCTTCCCTTGCTCTGCACGATGAACTGCACCATCACTACGGAGAGCATCCGCTCTCTTTTTGGCTATGACGTGAAGCAGCTCGATGAGCTCGCCTTACAGGCTCCTATAGGGTGTGAGGGTGTTACGATGCTTCCCTTCTTCAATGGGGAACGTGTTCCGAACCTGCCCCACGGCAAGGGTGTCCTAACAGGGTTCGACCTCTCCAACATGAAGGTGGAGAATATCGCACGTGCCGCTTTGGAAAGCTCCATCTATGCGATGAAGGGTGGTCTCGAGGCTTTTGGGGAACTTGGCTTCGAACCCAGGCACCTGGTGCTTACCGGTGGGGGGGCGAAGAGTGCCATCTGGCGGCAGATCGCCTCGGATGTGCTGCAGCTGCCTCTAGCCGTACCGTTCAACATGGAGAGTGCGGCATTCGGTGCCGCCCTTCAGGCCCTCTGGACCTTGAGCGGGGAGAGTATCGAAAAGATCGGCTCTTCACATGTGCAGTTTGATGAGAGTAAGGGGTGCATGCCCGTTGCAGAGAATCGTGAAGCGTACGAGAAAGCGTATGAACGCTATCAGGAATATGTAGGGGCTATGACGCCTCTGTTCAAATAGGAGGAACAATATGGACTATTTTGTAGGTGATAAAGAGTACTTCAAAGGCATAGGAAAAATTAAGTTTGAGGGAAAGGAAAGCAAGAACCCCCTCGCTTTCAAGGTTTATGACGCTAAGAAAAAAATTGCGGGCAAGACCATGGAGGAGCATTTGAGGTTTGCCACTGCGTACTGGCACAGTTTTTGTGCAGATGGAGCCGACCCTTTTGGCAGCTCCACCATGGTGCACCCCTTTCATAACTCCGATCCCATGAAACAAGCGATGGCAAAGGCCGATGCGGCTTTTGAATTCTTCACCAAGCTGGGTACACCGTACTACTGCTTCCATGACATAGATGTCTCTGTGGAAGGGAAGAGTGTCAGCGAGTACGAGTCGAACTTCAAGAAAATCACTGAAATCCTGCTTGAACGGCAGAAAGAGACCGGAGTGAAGCTGTTATGGAACACCGCCAATGTGTTCACCCATCCCAGGTATATGCATGGGGCGGCAACCAATCCTGATTTTTCCGTTGTGGCGAGAGCCGCTGTGCAGGTAAAAGCGTGCCTTGATGCGAATGTCCGCCTCGGTGGTGAGAATTATGTGTTCTGGGGTGGCCGTGAAGGGTATATGACCCTGTTGAATACGGACATGAAGCGCGAGCGGGAGAATCTGGCAACATTTCTTACCATGGCACGTGACTATGGGCGTAGCATAGGGTTCAAGGGCAATTTCCTTATCGAGCCCAAGCCGATGGAACCCACCAAGCACCAGTATGACTATGATGCGGCAACTACCATTGCTTTCATCAGGGAGTTCGGCCTTGAGGATGATTTCAAGTGTAATATTGAAGCCAATCATGCCACCTTGGCAGGGCATACGTTCGAACACGACCTGCAGGTCTGTTCGGACAACGGTATGCTGGGTAGCGTTGATGCCAACCAAGGCGATGCCCAGAACGGATGGGATACCGATGAGTTCCCTACCAATGTCTATGAGACCACTTTGGCAATGCTGGTGATCATGCGAGCAGGAGGATTGGGACATGGCGGGCTGAACTTTGATGCCAAGCGAAGGAGAGGATCCATCGACAATGAGGATCTTTTCCTCTCTCACATCGGTGGGATGGACAGCTTCGCTTTCGGTCTTGAGGTCGCTTCAAAGATCATCGAGGAGAGGGTCCTCGATGACTTTATCACCGAGCGCTACGCTTCTTTTGATTCAGGACTCGGAAAGAAGTTTTCCCAAGGAGCCATGGACCTCTGTGCGCTTGCCGAGCATGGACGCACTGTATCCATCATAGAAAAGAGCGGAAAGCAGGAGAAGCTGCAGAACCTTTTGAACTCCTACATCCTGGGCTAGGCTCCTAACAGGGGTACCAGCAGGATATAGCAGATTGTGCTGATCACAACGGTGACCGACGAGGTGAAGGATGAGAGCTTCCCTTTGTCGGTGCACTGTTGTGTGTAGGCAGTTGAAACGCTTGCTACAGGGGAGAAGAGGAGCAGGGTAAGGATGACCTTGACCATGGGCTCCCAGGAAGTAAGCGTCCATATCAGGACAGAGAAAACAATGGCTGTAAGATACCGTACGCTGATCACCTTCATGGCCTGCTTCATCCACCCCTTCTCAAAATGCACATCCAGCATGATGCCGATCATGAGCATGGCCACGATGGGGTTTGCCTTTCCTATCGCACTCATCCATTGGTTGAGGAAAGTTGGCAACCTAAGGCCGAAAAGTGAAAGCAGTATCATCAGCAGGTAGCTGAGAAAGGGAACGGACTGGAACAGTTTCTTCAGGATATCCTTGATGCTAGGTCTCTGGTCTGTTGCGACCGAACTCCCTACAGAGTAGACAAACCCTGTGGTCATCAGGGCATTCCCCAGGTCAAAGAGGGACGCGACCACCAGTCCCGGTCCTCCATAGAGGGCCTGTACGAAGGGAAAGGTAAAATTGCCGATATTATAGGTTGGGGTGTTGAAAATGGCATACCCTTGCATGCTTTTGGACTCTTTTCGCATCATCAGGTAGGCTATGCCCATGAGGATGGCATTGGCAGCAATACCCACCAAGATCAGCAGGAACAGGGATGGGACGAGTTCGAAGGATTGGAAGCCGGAGATGATTGCTGCAGGTAGGGTTATGTTCAGCGTTATCTGGGAGAGCACTTGCCCGTCTTTTGTTGAGAACATGCCTGCTCGCTTGAGCATGTTTGCCAAAAGTATGATAAAGAGAAATAAAAGTGGCTGTGAAAGGGTGCTAGTCATGCTTGGATATCCTTTGTTGTCAGTAAGATGGGTATGTGTTCTTTTTTATTTCTTGAAACGAGGTACGATCCAAGAATAATCAGCAGAGAGCCGGAGGCGAATGTGGCAGGCAGGCTCTCCCCCAGGAGGAGCACCCCGGCCAGAATCGCCGTAACAGGCTCGAATACGCTGAGGATCGAGGCTTTCTCACTCCCTATTGTCCTGATGCCCAATGAGAAGAAAGTACACCCCAGCACTGTGGAAAGGAGTGCAAGTCCGGCGATGCCTCCCACTGCCTTGGCCCAGAGTATCGGCATGTGGGATCCCTTCAAAAGAGTCGCCAAGGTGGGAATTGCCCATGTAGCAGCTGCGCTGCTGAGGACGTGGAGCATGAGCAGGGTGTTGTCCAGTTCCTTTATCTCCTTCCGGTTGAGAAATCGGACATAGAGGCAGAAGGTGAGGGCGCTTGCGAGGGCAAGCGCTATGCCTAGCCCTTGTTTTGCACTGCCACCTCCTGAAGGCCTGACTGCCAGGTAGAGTCCCGCCAAAGAGAGGAGGGTTCCCCATTTCTGCCATGTTGAAGGTCTGTAGCCGTCAAAAGACATGGAAAACAGGAGTACCAGCAGAGGGTAGATGAAGTGCAGAGTAGTGGTCAGGGATGTGGGTATGTAGGAATAGGAGAGAAACAGCAGGTAGCTGGTGCCTCCGAAAAAGAGTGAGGAAGCTAGAAAAAGACGCACTCTGAGATGTTTCGGGAGCGCTGTTGTTTTGCCTTGAAGCTTAAGCACAAGCCAAAGAATAACGGCCCCTACAAGAAACCTGAGGGTGATCCGTTCAAAAAGTCCCAGCCCTCCCTCCTTGGCTAACAGGTTGAACAGGCCCATCAGGCCGAAGAAGCTTGAGGAGAGGAGGGTGAGAACTACCCCGGTTCTGTACCTGATCATCGCAGATATGCTATCTGTTCGGGCTTGAGGCTCAGGTCGGCTCCCCCTAATGTATCTGTAATCTGGGAAATCCTGCTCGATCCTGCAATAGCGATGGTCGGGTTCTTCTGACTCGTGAGGTAAGCCATGCAGAGGGCTGCGGGACTTACACCGAGTTCCTCTGACAGGGCTTTGCATCGGGGGACGATAGCAAGGTTTCGCTCTGTCAGGAAACGTTCGCGTGCCCGCTGCGAGAGGGTGTCCTCTCTGCCTTCGATTAGCTTTGAGAAGAGGCCCTTAGCCTGTGGGGCGAAAGCCATTACAGGGAAATTATGCTTTTCATACCAGGCACGCTCGGTGTCGTTCATACAGACCAGGGTATCGTCTCCCCACGTCTCGGGGGTGCAGTGAGCCAGGCTCCACTGGATCTCGCTGATGACAAACGGGCTCTTCTTGTTGAGCTTAGCCCAGGAGTTTGCCTCTTCTATCCGCTTGGTGGTCCAGTTGGATGCTCCGAGGTGTTTGACCAGGCCCTTCTCAACGAGTTGGGATGCCATATCTATAATCTCATCGGCTCCCATGGTAGGATCGTCACGGTGGAAGAACCAGATATCCACGCTGTCGGTCTGCAACTGGTCGAGGCTGCGCTGGATATCTCCCATCATGTCCTTTTGGTTGATTCTTCCGCGGCTCATGTCATCCTTGTAAGGGTGACACCCTTTTGTTGCAACCACCATCTGGTTCCTGTTCTTGTTTGAGCGGAGCCACTTGCCCAGGACCTGTTCGCTGCTTGAGGGTCCGCCCTCCTTCTCCTGTCCGTAGATATGTGCGGTATCAAGGAGGTTGCCACCGTGTTCGAAGTAGACGTCCAGTTGTGCCAACGCCGTCTTCTCGGGGATCGCCGCACCATAGTGGTCGCAACCCAGGGCTATCTGGGAGAGCTTTGTTGTAAAAAATGGGGTATATTTCATAGGTTTTCTCCTTACGAGGTATCGTTAGTATAGGGATGAGTTGGCTCATTATGGAATCTGAGCCAACAACAATCCTGTATATGATATGCTAAGCAAACGGTTTTGGCTACTGCGGCGAGAAGAGGTGAGGGGAAAAGAACAGACAGGCAGTGCAAGAAAGAGGGCTTGGCTGGAACGCCAGAGCAAGGAAGTGACAGGGCCTGAGTGGTGGCAATGGCTTGCCTCCGGCGATATCCCTTTCCTTTGTAGAGAAGGGCTTGCTTGACCGCTGCCGTTACTCTCTGTAGTATTAGCCTAGACTCACAGGAGGGTAGGAACGATGGATAACAACTTGGAAGACCTGATCAAAATCTTTGCAAGGACAACAGATGAGAAGCTGATGCTAAAGCTTTTCGAAGAGTTGTTCACCCCCAGCGAGCAGAAGGACCTTGCCTTGCGTTGGGATTTGATGAAAGACCTCTACCGCGGGATTCCCCAGCGTGAGATCGCCGCCAACCATGGTATTTCGCTGTGTAAGATTACCCGCGGATCAAAGATACTCAAACAGAAAGGTTCCTATTGCAGGAAGATTCTCAGCGACCGCTACGATGACCACCTGCGTATCTGAGCAGGTGAACAGCTTTTTGCATAGAGTCTAGGTACGGCAATTCACATCGGGACTATAGGGCAGTAATCGCTATTGCATGCTGAAAGTGGTTTCGGAAGGGATGAATTGATGGTACTATATGAGCGAATTACACAAATCAATGATAAAGTAGAGAGTTTGATGTCATCAGTAGAAATTGTAGTTGCCGGAATCCCTCAAGATGTATTTCCTCCTGCTGAGATCTTTTCTCCTGCAGTGCAGGGGGAAGGGCCTTGTGTCCAGTATGGAATCTTTTCGGCACTGCACTTGGTCTGGAAGAAGAGCAGTGCCGCTCATATTGGGTTTTGCACTTCACATGAGTATTTGAACTTCGCATCGGATGCCGATACAAAGCGTTTGGTGGAATCCCATCTCAGCAAGACAATTCTGGACAAGTATGGTCTCGATGATGCGACCAAGATACGAAAGGCCGTTGCAGGCTTTGACCTGCTTGTATCCTCCACACAGGATCTGAAGAAGGGGACTCCCTCTTTTGCAAGCGTGAACGAGAGGATCAGAAGCACCCCTGGTCTGAAAAAAGATGATTTGCAAGAATTCTTGTCCCTCATCCTTACAACCTATCCAGAGTATGAGTCCCTTCTTCATGAATATGTCAAAGGGACGGAGTTCCGTGCGGACTCGCTGTTCGTCATGAAGCGCAACCTGTTTGATGAGTACTGCACCCAGTTGTTCGGCCTCTACGATGAATTTTTTGCTGCTAGGGCAATGCGTGACTACAGCAAGGCGGAACTGGTCGCACTGCAAGAGTTCGGGCATTTGGTGACGCACCTTTTTTTCCTGCACATACGCCAGGACAGTTCCATGAAAGTGAGGCAGATGCCTACTGTTACGTTTGAAGAGACCGCTACTCCTTTCTCTCTCAAGGCTGTCAGCAAGGATGCGATTCCAGTAGTCTTCGCCTCCAATGAACACTTTGCCCCTTTTCTGGGTGTCTGCATCCAGTCGATGCTGGAACAGACAAGTCCTGAACATGTCTATGACATTGTCGTCCTTGAGTCGAATCTTTCTGATGACTCCAAAAGCCGTTTGCTTCTTATGGCCGATCGTTGGGATACTGTTTCCCTCAGGTTCTACAATCCCACAGCTATGATTTCAGGCAGGAAACTGCAAAAGAATACGACCGACCATATCAGTATGGAGACGTATTACAGGTTCCTTATAGGAGACATCCTCCCCGAGTATGAGAAGGTGCTGTATCTCGATTGCGATACTGTCATCCTATCCGATGTGGCGGAACTGTTCGCCACTGACCTCGGCTCTTGTGCCATTGGAGCTGCGATCGACCCGGAGATACCCGGACAAAGAAGGGATGACCCATCGCTAGCGACATACATGCGTGATGTCCTGCATATGGAGGATGATGACCCCTATCTGCAGGCTGGGGTGCTTGTACTGAACCTTCCAGGGATGAACAAGCTGCACAGTGTGGATGAGTGGCTCTGTTTGGCCGGTGAGCGCAGGTACCGCTACAATGACCAGGATATTCTCAATAAGGAGTGTAAGGGTCACCTCCATCTGCTCCCCCTCAATTGGAATACGGTAGTGAATTGCAATGACCGCAGGCTTCCGATCATAGAGAGGGGTCCCCATCCTGTACTCAATGCCTATCTTGAGGCAAGGAAAAACCCGAAGCTCGTGCACTATGCGGGATTTGAGAAACCTTGGGATGCCCCTTTTTCAGATTTCGCATACCTCTTTTGGGATTTTGCCAGTCGGTCGACCTTTTCCGACAGGGTGCTGGCCATGCGGGTAGGGGAGCAGGATACCAGGAAAAAGAACCAGTCTTTTGCTCAGCGGATGTTTCCGCGAGGAACCAAGCGTCGTGCCATGGCTAAAAAGGTCTACTATTGGATTTCAAGGACATAGCTTCCCAAAAGGGGATGTTGCTCCGGTTGTGCTGTTTGAAAAAGACTTAACGCTTCACTTGAAGGAATATAGGGTAGGAAGATGAGAAAGTATTCGCCTTTGGTTATGAAAGTAGTTGGAGATGTCCTTGCAGTCCTTGCTTCATGGCTTCTCGCTGGGTATTTGCGTTTCTATGTGATGCCTGAAGGCAGAGTAGCTTCTTTTGGCTTGTTTGTCCAATTGTCGGTAGTCGTGCTGGCAATGTATATATTTTTCTTGAGCAGGAACAATCTCTACGAAGAGGAGCTTGAGCACTCTTGGAGGAAAGAGACCACGAAAATCCTTAAAAGTATTTTCCAAGCGTTTCTCCTTCTGGTGATAATGCTGTATTTCCTGTTTTCAGATAAGGTAAGCCGCATAGCCATCGCCTTGCATTTTGTCCTTGCCGTCATTTTTTTGGTGACCGAACGGACCTTTGTGTCGAATTATATCAAGAAGGCGTATAGGAAGGGCAAGTATACCCGAAGGATTCTTCTTGTCGGGTTTGGGGAAAAGCTTGAAGAGTATGAGAAGGCCCTGCATAGCAAGCGGACCCAAGGCATCCATCTGGTAGGGCAGTATGACGGCAATGGCAAGCAGATAGCCGAATTGGAGCAACTTACCCATCCTACCCTGATGAAGGCGGTTGAGGATACAAAGCCCGACTTGGTGGTCATCGGCTATCCGGGTAGGGAATTCGATCGGCAGCAGGCGATGGTGGCCCAAGGTTTGGATCTGTTGAATGAGAAGGTTGTCATGCTTCCCTCTCTTCCCGAATCATATATCGGTACGCAGGTATCCGACTTCCGCTGGATTCCCATGTTGCATCTGAATGCCGCCGAAATCGGATTCTTCCAACGTGTGGTCAAACGCCTGTTTGATGTCTTCGCATCCGCCATCGGCCTGATCTTGCTCTCCCCCGTGCTGCTTCTCATCAGCATAATGATCAAAGTCTCTTCTCCCGGACCTGTCATCTACAAGCAGAAGCGGGTGACCAAGGATGCCAAGATATTCACCATGTACAAGTTCAGAAGCATGAGAAGCGACCTTCCTGAAGATACTGAGCACTGGACAGAGGAGAATGACCCGAGGGTGACCAAGATCGGACGGATCATCAGAAAGACCAGTCTTGATGAGCTGCCTCAGCTGTTTAACGTTATTGGAGGTTCCATGAGCCTTATCGGGCCAAGGCCCGAACGTCCCGAACTGGTGGAAAGGTTCAACTCCGAGATACCTGGCTACAGGATGCGTCACCGTACGAAGGCCGGACTGTCGGGCTGGGCACAGGTAAACGGATGGAGGGGAAACACCTCTTTGGAACGAAGAATTGAGTTCGATCTCTATTATATCCGTAACTGGAGTTTCTTTTTTGATATAAAAATTGTACTATTTACTTTCTTCAGAGGTTTTGTAAATGAAAACGCTTATTAGGATTTGGAGTAATATATGCTAAAGAGGCTATCTGTTTTTCTGTTGGTGGGAGCATGGTCGCTATGCTCTCTTTTTGCATTTGATACCGTTAGGGAAGCTTTGCCCTCCCTGAGTGAAAGCCAACATGCTAGGTTGGCGAGCGGAAAGATCATCGACGGCGAATCGATCGACGGAGAAAGTCTGAGCCAGTTTTTTGTAGCCGGTAGCGAATCGGCATACCGGGCAGAACTTGCCCAAGGTATGGAGGATGGTTTCTCCATTGCTGCAGTCAGCTACATCCCGTATGGTCCCAAGCTCAAAGCGATGGATGATAGTGAGCGGCAGCTTGCCATATTCAATAAGATTCGTGCCATATCAACCCAGGAAGGACTCACGTACATCTCCTGGCGTGCCGGCAACAAGCCAAAAGTACTCATCGAGAAGTCTTCTTACATGCAGGATGACAGGAATCTAAACAATTTACTTCCGGACCCTGTTGCCACAACATTTCCCCGGACGGTGCAAAGCTATGTCTTTCAGAGGGACTCCTCCTTTGGAGGAAATCGGTATCGCCATGAGTATACCAATAGCGACAAGGAGATTTTTGTCGCCATCAAGAATATCAGCTCCATGAAGGTCTTTGGCATCTTTACTGCTGTTCCCAAGGAGAACCTCTCCATAAACATGGGAACTTACCTCCTTGAGGAGGGTGTGTTGCTTACTGCCCTTATTTCCATCGAAGGTAGGGATCCTGAAGTCTCTGTTTTGGGGTATAAAGTCGATCTTCCTTCTGCATTTACGAGAAGGATCACAGCATTGCAGAATTGGTTTGTTGCACAACTTGCGACAATTGAAACGGAATAGGTGGGT
>DUPO01000154.1 GCA_012838275.1 Spirochaetales bacterium | reverse complement strand
TTTTTCTTGTCGTAAGAATTATCGACACACCCGAACATACCGGACGAAAGCCCTCTTAGTGACTGTGCAGCGATCAACAATGGTAAAGCCTGCAGAAGTTATATCCTCGTCCATATCTACGCAGGTGATTATGACAAGTTTTTTGGTGATACGTCTGGAAGAAGCAATGATAGCCTTCTGTTGGGTATGGGTTACATGGGAAAACAAACCATAAGGAAGATCAAGTATTGCCACATCATACTGTTCGGTTATCCGATGCATAGTCTCATGGACAATACAAGGGTCATACCCGAAGTAAGAGACATTCTGCTTGGCTTGGTTTGCAATGATCCAGCTAAGCTCATATCCAGTCACGTGAATAGCTAAGGACAAGGCTTCAAGCACTACCGTGCCTATTCCACAACAGGGATCCACCAAGCTTGCTTGTACCTGCTGACCGACAGCAATATTGACAATAGCCCGCGCTGCACGCGTTTCTAGGGAATTGCTATTGGTGAAAGGCTTCAGGTTGTGCTGTACCCAAGGACTCTCATTCTTTTCGTATATGCCAAATATCCAAACATCATCAACTATCGTAATGCCAAATTGGATGGTGGGGTTCTTCATATCCACTTCAGCCTGGATAACCTTACCTAACTCCGTAACGCTATATAACCAAGTTGCATAATCAAGCTTGCCATCTTCAATTTTGAATCGTGCAAACTTGAAGTTGTCACAGGTTATTTTTTTCTCACTCACAATGTGTACCAACTCTTCAAAGGAGGAAGCAGTAGACAGGACAGAAATTCTCAGTTTGAAAAAGGGGCTTCGCGATGGATCAATATTTCTATGCGAATACAAGTATTTCTTGGTTGGTTCCTGATCAAAGAGGCTTTTCATCTCCAAGTGACATAAAGCTCGCTCTTCCTTGGAATAGTTAATAACATAGAGATAGCTTTGTTCACAAGTATCGCTCAATGGCATACTTTCTCCCTTACGAAATCTCAGGCCTCGAATATGCCTACGAGCCATAAGACAGGTACAAGGCAATAACTGACCAACTTTTTTTCAACAGGTCTTATAGGTCAAAGTGATCAGCATCAATCCTTGGTACCCTTTTTTTCATCTTCTTCTCTATCACATGGAAATGCGTCTCTTCTGAAGGATTGACCAGAGTGATGGCTTCTCCAAAGCTTCCTGCACGGCCAGTTCTTCCTATCCTGTGGATAAAGATTTTTGGGGACCGTGGCAGTTCATAGTTTATGACAAAGGGAAGGAACTCAATATCGATTCCTCGGGCTAGGAGATCGGTAGTAACCAACACCCGTAGTTTTCCCTGCTTGAATGCCCTGAGTAGGTCTGTCCTTGCTCCCTGGGACTTCTTGCTATGAATTGAACTGGCATCAATGCCATTCTTATATAGCTTGTCTGCTACCCTATCAGCCCTTGTGACCGATGAGGTAAAGACCAGGACTTGTTTCATATCCTGATTCTTGATGAGATAGCGTAAGAGAGGGCCTTTTTTCTCTTCTGGAATAAAGTATGCACTCTGCTTTATGAGTTCAATTGGATCTGATTCCTCTTCCATCTTAATCACTACGGGGTCATGCAGGAGAACTTTCTCCAGAGAGTGGATATCCTCATTCAAGGTTGCTGAAAACAGTAAATTCTGGCGGCTCTTGGGAAGCAGTGCAAAAATTTGGTCCATTTCCTTCTCAAAGCCGACAGTCAGCATTTTATCTGCCTCGTCAAGCACTACTATCTTTACGGCAGACAAGTGGACAGCATTTACAGAAACCAGTTCCAGCAATCGCCCTGGGGTAGCAATGAGAATGTTCACATTTCTCATTGCCATCATCTGAGGATTGATGGAAGCTCCACCAAAGACAGCGAGGGTTTTAATATCTGAGGACGTATCATGAATATATTTCAGAAATACAGAATTAACTTGTGCAGCAAGCTCTCTCGTGGGAACCACTACCAACACCTGGACATGCCTGTCTTTCATAACCCAATGCTTTTTTTTCTTTTGCACATTCATAAGAATGGGCAATACATAACTAAGGGTTTTACCCGATCCTGTCTTTGCAATACCAAGGATATCCTTATTGTCCAAGATTGCTGGAATTACTTCTGTTTGAATAGGATAAGGAGTTGTTATTTTTTCTCGTTCTAAAACAGTGCAAAGAGATTCTGATATTCCTAAAGAAATGAATGACATATATATTTGATCCTTTTTACATACTTACGTAGCTGTATTGTTCATAATAGGTGGTGCATTGGAAATCATACGGTATTGTTTCTTGAGAGTATAGGGGAGCTTTGATTGTTGAAG
>DUPO01000153.1 GCA_012838275.1 Spirochaetales bacterium | reverse complement strand
TGGCTATAGTGAGGGAGCTTTCACCGGAGCAAGCAAGGGTGGAAAAGTGGGATTGTTCGAGCTAGCCCATAAGGGGACCCTGTTTCTTGATGAGATAGGGGAGATGCCCATCGTCTTGCAGGCAAAACTGCTGAGAGTCCTTCAGGAGAAGGAAGTTCGTAAGATCGGGGCAGCCAATGTCATCCCGGTGGATGTGCGCATCATCAGCGCAGCCAACTGCAATATCATGGACCGGGTGAAAAGTGGGAAGTTCCGCCTTGACCTATTTTACCGTATCAGCCTGTTGAGCCTGCAGATACCCAGCCTCAGGGAACGCAAGGATGATATAGGCATCCTGTTTCGGTACTTTGTCGAGCAGTATTGCAAGCATCACAAACAATATGTGCCTACCATAAGCCAAGCCGCCATCGAAGCCCTTGAGCAGTTCTACTGGCCGGGAAACATCAGGGAACTTCGCAACGCTGCAGAGCGACTGGCTATCCTGCACACCTCGAAGGAGGTGGGAGTGATGGGTATAGAGCAACTTGATATTGGTTCTACAAGCCTCTATACAGAGAGCGCTTCCCCTTCATTTCCTCCGAAGCTCAGACAGGATAGAGCTCTTCCGGATGAAGAGCTCTATGCAGAGTTTGTTGCCAGTGGGCTGACAAGGGAGGCCTTTGCCAAAAAGATGGGAATGAGCCGGACCACCTTGTGGAGAAAATTTTCTACATTTGAAAAACAGGAATAGAGGTTTTTTTGTCCTGGTCCTTGAACTTAAAAAGAATTCGACTTTTCACCCACGACAGGTCGATGCTTCCGATAGGTGTGCGCTTCCCCTTGCAATTTCACAGGTTGGAATCATTATTTCACTCTCATGCTTCATGCTGGCTAAACATGCGTGAATTCACGAAGGATATGTTTCGTAGTGTTGCAAGTGTGAGCAGTAAAAATGTTTCAATTTTTAGTTCATTTGAAACATGAAACAAAGATTGCAACACCTCGATGATGCAAGTACTGAATTGATAAAAAATAATTGAAAGATATGAATCCCTCTATTTTATTTGCTAATAATGAGTTAAATATGTTTAGGTACTGTAAAAACAATCCATTGTATACAATGTATGTAAGTTGGCACGCTACTTGCGTACTTGTTTGTACAGGCACCACTTCGTGCTAATAAAAAATTACTGGAAAAGGAAAAGATAATGAATAAAAAACCTGTATTGGGGATACTCCTTGGTGATGGTGCTGGTGTCGGCCCTGAGATAGTAGCAAAACTTGCTGTGGCTGATTTTTATGCCAAGCATTGTGCTCCTATTGTTATCGGAGATGCACGGATTCTTGAACGCGCGTTTACCATCATAGGAGCCTCCGTCCCCTTACAGATCATAGATAAGGTTGAAGATGCTGACTGGACTAAAGGTCTTCCCCTCCTGGACCAGAAGAATCTCGATCCTAAGGATGTGCCGATGGGCACCCTCACCACCATCTGTGGCGAGGCCAACCTTCGCATGCTTGAAGTTGCTGTAAAGCTCTATCAGGATGCAAAGATCGAAGGGTTCTGTTTCGCTCCGCTGAACAAGGCTGGCATGAAGGACGCTGGATGCAAGTTTGAGAGTGAGCACCACTTTATGGCGGATCTGTTCAGCCACACCGAGCCCTTTGGTGAGATCAACGTTGTTGGGGACCTTTGGACTACCCGGACAACCAGTCATATTCCCATTAGTGAAGTGAGCAAGAACCTCAGCGTAGAGCGAATCCTTCGTGCGGTGCGTCTTGCCAACACCTCAATCCGTAATAGCGGGGTGGCAAAGCCCCGTCTGGCCCTCGCAGCCCTCAACCCCCACGCAGGTGAGAATGGCCAGTGTGGAAGGGAAGAGATCGATATCATAGCTCCGGCTATCAAGGCAGCCCGAGAGATGGGTATTGATGCCTCCGGACCTTATCCGAGTGACATAACCTTTATCAAAGCGTTTAATGGGGAGTTCGACGGTGTGGTCACCATGTATCATGACCAGGGCCAGATAGCCCTCAAGCTAAAAGGGTTTGATGAAGGCATTACCATTGCCGGAGGCCTTCCTGCCCCCATCGTAACCTGTGCCCACGGCACCGCCTATGATATTGCCGGTAAGGGTATCGTGCATACCCTGGCTTTTGAAAATGCAGTAAAGATGGCGAGCAGAATGGCAAGCCATCTCGCTGATAAGTAAAGGACCTGGATGTAAGACCGAGTTTCTGGAGGTAAGGAAGAATGCGAGACACTATTCACAACTACTGCCGCATAGGCATTGTGCTGGGCATGGCTTATCCGGAATGCTCAACCAGTGAAGAGGCCTATCTCTCGTCTTTGAAAAAGATCCTTATAGATCCCTTTTTTACTGTTGTGGAGTTAGGCTCTCTCCCTTTCTCGTCGCTTGAAGAGAAGGTGCCCACGATGGTCAAGATTGCTCATGCTGATATGACCTACAGCGGACACGGCTTGCTCTTTTCTCAGAAGCTGAACATAAACAGCCTTGATGAGAAGGAGCGGAATCGGGCTGTTTCCCTGTTAAAGCAGGGCATTGACCAGGCATACGAGTGGGGATGTGAGGAGTTCCAGTTCCTCTCCCGTCAGTACGAAGAGGGAAAGGAGGATGCCTATCTGGAGCAGCTGATCCTCTCCACCGATGAGCTCTGCACCTATGCAAAGCAGAAGGGTGATATGAAACTCTGCCTGGAGGTATTTGACCATACCCTCGACAAGAAATCCTTGTTGGGTCCTGCACCCTTGGTAAGAAAGTATGCCCAAGCGGTATGCGAAGCACATGATAATTTCGGCATCATGGTGGACTGTTCCCATATCCCCATGATAGGGGAGAGCATTGATGAGGCGGTCGATCCCATAAAGGGGTATATCAGCCACGTCCATATGGGAAACACCTTCATCAGTGATCCCGATCATCCAAGTTATGGCGACAATCATCCCCGTTTTGGCTTTCCGGGATCTGAGAATGATACTGAGTACCTCACTGCATTCTTGCAGAAGATAAAGGATATCGGTTATCTGAAGGATGGGGGAGAGAATATCCTCTCCTTTGAAGTGAAACCACAAGGGGATGAGGATAGCGATCTGGTTGTGGCAAATGCCAAGCGCACGCTCCTCAATGCCTGGAAGAGGGTCAGATGAGTATGGCGGGCTGAGGGAAAGACAGCACCCCTTTTTGACAGGAAGAACTTTTTACCATACTATGAGAAACGTAAGGGTGTCTGTGAACACGACACCTGTAAAGAGGGATATATGAAACGCATTGTACTTATTCATACGGTAAAGAGTGTCTATGATTCATTTGAGAAAGATCTGCGGGCAGTGACCGGTGATATCAAGGTGTATAACATTGTCGACGAATTCCTTGTCGCCGATCCTATCGAGCGCGGGTTCTTTACCATCGAAAACCGTATGCGCCTTATGCATGATTTGCAAAGCGCACAGCTTACCGGCTCTGACCTCATAGTGGTGACCTGTTCCACCCTTACCCCCCATGTGGTGGCAGCAAGACCTTTCTTCAGCACACCTATCATCGCTGTCGATGATGCCATGTGCACTCTTGCAGTGAAGGAAGGGAGCAACATCATGGTTCTGGCAACAGCCGAATCAACGGTGGGCCCTACCCTGCAGAAACTGGAGGAAGAGGCAGCTTTGCAGGGCAAGAAGATTCAACTCTCTTCTCTTTGCTGTCCTGAGGCCCTTGTTCATCTCAAAGCCGGCCAGAAGGCGAAACATGACAAGCTAGTGCTTGATATGGCGCGCCAGGTCAAGAACAATAACGACACTATTGTGCTTGCACAGGCATCCATGGCGCACCTTCAGGATTTGGTGCAAGCCCAGACTAAAATCCGGACTCTGTCATCCCCTCAGCTTTGCATACAGGAAGTTTCCAAAATGTTGGAGGCTATCCGCTGACAGGGGAATGCTCCCGAAAGGATAGTGATTTCGCTCAAGAAAAGAAAAAGGAACGTTAACGATGCAGTACAAATTATTAGGAAATACAGATATACGCATATCAGAGCTCTCCCTTGGGACTTGGGCGATGGGTGGTGGGGCTAGTTGGGGACCCTCTGACGAGAAGGAATCCGCACGTACCATCAGAACGGCTCTGGATGTCGGTATGAATTTTCTTGATACCGCTCCTGCATACGGCAACGGCTTGAGCGAGGAGATCCTGGGTCGGACCCTCTCCGATCGGCGCGACAAGTATGTTCTCGCCACCAAATGTGGCCTGGTCTGGGGCCCCGACGATGAGGGTTCCGTACACAAGAGCCGTGACGGCGTCACCGTTCGCAGGAATCTATCTCCCAAGAGCATCAGAGTTCAGGTGGAAGAGAGTCTGAAAAGACTCGACACCGAGTATATAGACCTGCTCATTACCCATTGGCAAGCAATTGAACCTTTTGCAACTCCCATCGAGGAGACGGTCTTTGTTTTGGAAGAGTTGAAACGTGAAGGGAAGATCCGTGCCTACGGGGCTTCCAATGTATCGATGGATCAGATCAGGGAGTACCAGAAGTTCGGTTCGCTCTCTCTGGTGCAGGAACGTTTCAGCCTGCTCAGCAGGCAGAACTTTGAGAAAGCCAAGTACTGTGATGAGGCGAATATTACCTTCCAGGCATACAGCCCTCTCGAACGGGGTATCCTTACAGGAAAAATCAATCTCAAGGATGAAGTCGTGGGTACGGCAAAAGCCTCCATTCCCTGGTACCAACCAGAGAAGGGCGCTCGGGTACACTCCATGCTGAACAAGCTCACTGAGATGAGCAGCCGTTACGGGTGTTCTGTCGGGACATTGGTCATCGCTTGGACCATGGCCCAGACGGGAAGCATGAATGTGCTTTGCGGCGCCCGGAAAGCCGGGCACCTAAAGGAAAATGCAGAGGCCGCCTCCATTCATCTTGAACGAGAGGACTTGCTCTACATCGATACCTTGGCAAAAGGGTTGCTTTAGAGTTCCTTGAGGAAGGCTATCATATCGATTGCCTTCGGAGGACAACCCGGGAGGCTCTTTCCCAGACCTCTGGTGCAGATGCCCACTCCCACTTTGTTCGGATCGTTCACCCCTTTATACCCTTGCCCGATACAGATGGCCACAGGAATGTCGTCAAGACGATCCACTTCATCCAGGCGCTTCAGCGCATGGATGAGATTTCCATAGCATGCTGAGCATGCAGAATCAGGTTCTGTATGTTTTGCAAGGTAGGACGCCCTGCCACTCGGTTTGGCAGGCTCCTCGTCACTGGGCTCGTTGAGTTGGATGACGTTTGCTTTGCTGAGGTCCGTACTGCCGACACCCATCTCCTGGGCAAGGCCGATATAGGGGATGTCCCTCAATTCAAAACCCAGCAGGGATGCACCATAACTGTCACACAGCACGCTGTCCCGTGTCGCAAACATCCTGTTCGTCTCCACGGGGTTTCCCCCTTCCTCAAAATCAAGGTCTCCATTAAGGCTATCAACAATGACCAGGTCAGCTGAACGAGCTGCATTGAGGGCAGCTATCGGCTCGTGTAACCCTAGCGTATGGAAGAGCCGTTTGGAACGGTCGGATATGCAGCCTTTCATATTCTTTAAGGCACAGGTCATTGCTGTCTGGCAGTGACCCTTGAGGACGGGAAGGCTGATGAGAAAGTCGGTCTCAAGGATGGTGTCGCTCACTTCCATAGTGATCTTTCCGATAGTTTTCTTGCTGTATGAGTCGTCCTTCACATCAATGAGCGGGACAGAGTAGCGGTCCCTGATCTGGTGGTAGCCATTGACTCGGAACCCTTCCTTGGTGGAGTCTCCGACCCATGCACTTTCCACTATTCGTATGTTCCTGTATCCCAGGGTCTGCAAGTGCTCGATGATGGCTATGACTATCTCAGGGTGTGTGGTGGCACCGCTGTCAGCGGTGACTGCGACGACCAGATTGGGCTTGAGGGCGATAAAGGCGTTCTTGTCAGGCAAGAGGGTCTCAAAGTCGATCGCCTGAAGCAGCGATTCGGTCATTTTTGTGGGGTTTGACCCGTAGACGGTTATTATGTCGTTTTTATTCATGCTAATTCCTGTTCCATATGGCTGGTTAGGTCGTGGGTGATATGTTCGTAAAGCAACCGCTTGCACGCTTCCTTCTCTCCATTCTTCAGATGCTGCATGAGGGTTGAATGCTGGTGCAGGTAGTATGAGAGTTCGTCTTCGGGTAGATTTTGTGCTATTCGCAGTTGCTGGATCTTGGCATCAAGGCGTTCGCAGATGCTTATCAGGGCTGTATTTTTCGATGCCTTGATAAGGGTCATGTGAAAAAGGCTGTCCTGTTCGAACACAGTCGCCCTGTCCCCAATGCCCATGGCATATTGGCAGTCGGCTGCATAGCGGGAGAGCTCCTTCACGTGCTCGGCATAGGCCTGCTCATCGATGCTGTCGATTGCTAGCTGCTCCAAAGTGACCCTTACCCGTGCGATATCCGAAGCCTCTTCGGATGAAATGACCGAGACTGTGGCATAGCTTCTGGGCTTGATGGTCACCAACCCGTATTCGCTCAGGCGCCTGATAGCTTCCCTGATCGGAGTACGCGACACACCGAACTGCTCTGCCAATGATTCCTCTGGGATTTTCATCCCGCCCTTGAGCTCTCCTGACAGGATTTGCTCTTTGAGCATAGTATAAACTTGGTCAGAAAGGCTGTTTTGTACACATTTTGCCATGGTATCCCCCTAATTCAACCATAACTCTAGGCTGTATTTTCTGTTTCGTCAACAATAAGTTGGAAAAAAGGAGTTGGTTTAAAGGAAAAAAGCATTATTGTATACATTTTTAGTAGATAATTAAATATTATACAATAACTACTTATTCATAATAATTGATTAACTAAAGATTAAATTGGCCAATTGTACAAAAAAAACAGTTTTCTGTTTGACAATATCTTCTTAGCATGATATTAATATTGTATACAGTACACAATGCTGGATAAGTTTCTGATCTCTGCAGGGATAAGGAAGAGGAATCCAGTTTGGATAAGGAGTTTCCTAGATGAATACAGGAGTTACACAACTGCTCTCCGACCCGGAGCGCAAGTTCAACGCGAAGGAGCTAGCTGCACTGGCCGCCTATTTTAGGGTGGTCATGTTCGATACCCTTCATGACAGAGGTACCGGCCACTGGGGCGGAGCCGCTTCGAGTGCCGAGCTGACAACATCCCTATACTTTAATCGGATGAACATAAAAACCGATGAGAGCAAATGGGAAGACCGTGACCGTCTCATCCTCTCAAAGGGGCATGCTTCAATGAATCTCTACACTATTCTTGCCAATAGAGGATTCTTCCCTACAGAGGAACTTGCAACCTTTAGGAAATTGGACTCCAGGCTTCAAGGGCATCCGTGCATGAAGAAGCTTCCCGGAGTTGATATGTCCACAGGGGCCCTTGGCCATGGAATCTCCATCGGGCTGGGTATGGCGATGGCAGCGAAGGTAACCAACAGATCCTTTTGGACCTACGTGCTTGTCGGAGAGGGATGCCTCAACGAAGGCCAGAGCTGGGAAGCTATCATGAGTGCGGCCAAGTTCAAGCCCAAGAACTTTGTGCTCATGGTTGACTACAACAAGGTCCAGCTTGACGGTACGGAGGAAGAGATCATGCCTCTCGGCTCCCTATCGGACAAACTGAAGTCTTTCGGATGGAACGTATGCCCTCATGCCTATGATGGGAACAACACCGAAGATGTCCTCTCATCCTATGATTGGATGGACCAGGACGATGTTTGGCCGAAGGCTGTCATTTATGACACCATCAAGGGTAAAGGCATCTCCTTTACTGAAGGGAAGAGCAGCTGGCACGGGGCGGTCATTGATGATGACTCCTATGCCAAGGGAATTGTAGAGTTGAAGAAAGATCTTCAGAATAAGGAGGCAGTACTATGAGCGTAGCCATGAGAGAAGCCTTTGGCAAAAAACTTGTAGAACTCGGTGCGACCTGCCCTGAGCTCGTGGTATTGGATGCGGACGTATCCTCCTCAACAAAGAGCGGCTTGTTCGGCAACGCCTATCCCGACCGGTTTTTCAACATAGGGGTGGCTGAGGCAAACATGGTGGATATTGCAGCGGGAATGGCAACCGCAGGCCTTCGTCCTGTGGTCAATGCCTTTTCAATCTTCCTGGCCCTCAAGGCAACGGACCAGATCCGCAACACCCTCTGCTATAATAATCTGCCGGTGGTCATCGCCGGAGCTTATGGTGGGCTTTCCGACTCCTTTGACGGGGCAAGCCACCAGTCCATCTGTGATATAGCAATCATGAGGGCCATGCCCAACATGCAGGTGATAGTTCCCTCCGATGCACGACAGGCTGAACTTGCCCTTGAGTACGCCTTGAAGCAGGACGGGCCTGTTTTCATCCGCCTCAACCGCAACCCCATGCCGGACCTCCCCGCATCTGATGAGATCGGGACGGTCGTCTGCTCTGAAGGTAGTGATGTTACCATTGCAGCAAATGGAATTACCGCATCCTTTGCGAACGAAGCTGCCGCTTTGCTTGCAAAAGAAGGCATTAAGGCAGAGGTGCTCAGTGTCCCTATGGTGAAGCCTCTGGATGTGGAAAGCATCAAGAAGAGTGTTGCGAAGACAGGAAAATTACTCTGTGTAGAGGAACACGCTCTTATGGGCGGATTTTCGTCTGCTGTGAGTGAAGCCTTTATGAAACAGGGAATATGTTGTATATTTGATGCAATTGGAATTGAAGATAGATTTACCGAATCGGGCCCTTACGAGCCCCTTTTGGCAAAATATGGAATTAGCGCAGAGAACATTGCCAACAGGGCAAAAGCGCTCTGCAAGTAGGAGAAAAAAATGGACCAGATGAAAAAAGCGTATGAACTACTTAAAGATTGGAAGGGTGATGCCTATGTGCATGGGCTTGGTGTATTGGACCAGGTCGGTACGATCGCCAGAGGCTTTGGAAAGAGAGCTTTGGTTGTAAGCAACACCACCTACATGAAGCCGGTTGCAGACCGTGTGGTAGCCTATCTTAAGGAAGCAGGAGTTGAATTGGCAGGAGGCGTGATAGCCCCTGATGCAAAGCCCAACGCCCCTCGCGAGGATGTCTACCGCCTGGAGTCCTATATCCTGCATCACAAGCCCGATTGCATCGTGGCCATTGGTGGGGGATCAGCCATCGACGCATGTAAGGCAGCCAATGCGCTTGCAAGTCTTGGAGCGAAAGTTACCCCTGAGATCGATCACTATTTCGGTACGGATGTGGTGACCAACGCACTCAAGGAGACAGGCGTCTCCCTTATCCCTCTCATTGCTGTGCAGACTTCTGCATCCAGTGGGGCACACCTGACCAAGTATTCCAACATCACCGACCCTGTGGTTGGGCAGAAGAAACTTATCGTTGACAATGCCCTCAACCCCACCGTTGCAATGTTCGATTACGAAACCACTGTCACCATGCCCCTTTCCGTAACTATTGACGGAGCTCTCGATGCCATCGCACATACGTTTGAAGTATTCTGTGGTGCTAAGGAAGCAACCTATGATAAGGCCCGTGAGATCGCCGAATGTGCTATCAATCTCGTTGCCGAATATTCCAAGGTCCTCATAAAGGATCCCAAGAATGTGAAGGCAAGGGAGGCTATCGGCCTTGCTACCGACCTCGGCGGCTACGCCATCATGATCGGTGGAACAAGCGGGGCTCACCTCACCAGCTTCTCCCTTGTGGACATTGTTGCCCATGGTACAGCTTGTGGAATCATGAACCCGTATTATGCGGTGCTCTACTCCAAGGCTATCCAGAAGCAGCTCAAGGTGGTTGGTGCCATCTTCGCCAATCATGGATTCGCCGACAAGGCTATTGTCGACCTTAAGGACCGCGACCTTGCAGTTGCAGTTGCAGAAGCGATGATCGCCTTCAGCAAGAGCATTAAGGCTCCAACCAAACTCAATGATATCCCAGGCTTTGGTGAGAAGCATGTCCAGCGTGCACTCTCTGCTGCCAAGGATCCTCAGCTTGCAATGAAACTGCAGAACATGCCGGTTCCAATGACAACAGCTGATGTCGACCTTTTCATGGAACCCCTGCTTCGTGCAGCTTCCAATGGCGATCTCTCCCTTATCAAGGAGATGTGACCCTCAGGTATTCGAAAGGCACTGGGGTATCCCAGTGCCTTATTACACGGAGGTACATATGAAAGTTACCAATCCTTTGGGTAGTCAGTATGACGCCCTCACCTTGCCCGAACACACGTTCACCATTCAAATGGAGACTCCTCAAAAGCTAACCAATGTAGGTGAAGCCATTCTGGATTCTTTCGAAAATCCCATAGCAAGCAAGAGCCTCAAGGCAATTGCCAAAGATAAACTTGACAAAAATCCTGCAGCAAAAGCTGCTATTATCATAAGTGATAATACCAGACCTGTCCCCTATAAGGGGGAGGAAGGTATCCTCCTGCCTATCCTGGAGACACTGTTCTCTGTAGGATATGATGCTAAAAACATCACCATTCTCATCGCTACCGGAACTCACCGCGCTATGAGCAAGGCTGAGATAGCCAAGATGATAGATGAGCGGGTGCTCAACAGCGGCGTGGCCATCGTCAACCATGACTGTAAGGATGAGAGCAATCTTGTCTATCTTGGTGACAGCAGCCGCGGTACCCGTATCATGGTGAACAAGCTCTATGTAGATGCGGACCTGAAGATCGCCACAGGCCTTGTAGAGAGCCATTTCATGGCAGGAGCAAGCGGTGGGCGGAAGGCTGTATGCCCGGGCCTTATCGGTGAGCAATCGACCTTTGTCTTCCACGGCGTGCCCTTTATGGCAGACCCGGCTTCCAGGGACCTCAATCTTAAGGGGAACCCGGTGCACATGGAGAGTCTCGAGGTAGCTAAGTTTGTTGGAGTGGACTTCCTGGTCAACGTTACCCTAGGACCTGATTTTCATGTAACCGGAGTGTTTAGCGGCGACCTTGATAAGGCTCACCTGGCAGCTGTCGACAAGATCGCCGAAACAGTGAGGGTGCCTGCACCTGAGGCCGCGGACATAGTCATCACGCATGGGGGTTTTGTCGGTATCAACCACTACCAATGTGCAAAATGCGCTGTGGCCTCCCTTGGAGTCCTGAAGAAGGGCGGATATCTGGTGATCATAGCTGATACGACAGATGAAGGGAATGTGGTCGGAGGAATCAACTATATCACCACCTTGGCCCTGTTGAAATTGCAGGGTGCGAAGGGCTTCTTGAAAACCATCGGTTCTCCGGACTGGACCTTCTTGCCGGAGCAGTGGCAGGTACAGATGTGGGCAAAGGTATTCGATCGGATCGATCAGGACCATATGCTTTTCTACAGCCCGTCGCTCGATGAGCTCTGGTGGCCTGGTTTGCCAGGAATCAATGGCAAGCGCTTCCTTCCTGAGGCTGATCAGAAGAACCCTGGCCCTGATTGCTTTACAAAGATGGTCAGTGGCGCCATCAAATACATCGAGTCTGAGACTAAGAAAAAAGCAGAGGACCTTTCCATCGTATATATCAGCGATGGTCCTTATGTGATCCCTTATACCGAAGACTCATTGGAGAATTAGAGAATGAAATTATCAGTTGCTATAGCGGGATCGGAGGCGATGCCCAATGCCTTTGTTGTATTTCGAGGTGTTGAGGAATCCATAAAGAAAGCCCATGAACTTGGTTTTGACGGCGTCGAGCTTGCCCTCAAGAGGCCCGATGAGGTCAGTAAAAGTGAGTTGAGAAAGCTTTTGAAGGAGAACAACCTTGAAGTGAGTGCTGTCTCTTCCGGTCAGGTCTTTGCTGCAAGGAATCTCTATTTTACCGATGAGAACAAGGAAAACCGTAAGGAGTTGTATGAGACCTTCTGTGGTTTCATCGATCTTGCCTCTGATTTTGGGGGATTGGTCAATATCGGCCGTACCCGCGGATCCATTGGCGACCGCGATCCGAAACTTTGTGAGAATCTCTTTCTGGATATGGCACATTCCGTTGCCGATTATGCTGAGAAGCAGGGGGTCGAGCTGATCCTCGAGCCGGTGAATCGTTATGAGATAGACTTCATCAACAACTTGGATGAGTGTTCTGCCCTGCTGAAGAAGGTAGGGAGAAAGAACTTCACCATGATGCCTGATGTATTCCACATGAACATTGAGGATGCACATATAGGTGAGAGTCTGATCCGCAACAAGGAGTATGTTCGTTACATCCACTTCGCAGATACGAACCGGCATGCACCTGGTGATGGACACATGGACTGGGATGAGGTCTTCAATGCCCTTACGAGCATTGGCTACGATGGGTGGACAACCGCTGAGATCCTCCCTTATCCCGACCCTGAGACTGCAGCAAAAAGAACTGTTGCGTTCCTAAGGGGAAAGTATGGGAAGTATTACAGTTGAGGCTAAGGCCGTAATCGTCCTTGTCAGAGAGTAACTAAGAACCATAAGACTACAGCAGGCTACCAAATGGTAGCCTGCTGTAGTCTTATAGAGCACCTGGTGGTGCCCCACCTCCGCTTGCCAATCTGTTTAAGGGTTCAGTATGCCGCAGACAGGTCCCATAGGAAGTTTCAAGAGCGCGTCAATATTTTGCTGGACCATCTTCTGTAGGCTCCCCCTCTCCACGGTAGTAGGGAAGTTTCTCCAGACGACAAGCTTTGTTTGTGGGGAGACCTCAAGCAGGGGGGAGGCGATGGGGTTGTGTACGTTGTCGATGATGATATCGTAATTACCTTTAGCCACCTCTGCTATCTGGGTTGCGGTAAGGGGGCCGGGTCCGAAGGTCCCGCCAATCTCAAGGCCAAGATCCGCTGCAAGGAAAACCTGCATCGCATGACAGTAGACCTTCTGTTTGTCCAGACCTTTCTTTGCCACGGCAAGCTTGCCGTTCTCGACGGTCTCTATATAGTCATGGACCCGGTCTTCGCTGTAATACTGGCTCTTTAGGGCTGAAGCGATGAGAGCGGCCTGCTTCTTGACGTTCTCTATGCTGTTGTCAGTGGTGATCTGTATCAGGTCGGTGTTGGTCTTGCCGATAGAGTCACCCATACTTTTCATCATTCGCTCATACCCTGCATAGATAAAGTAGTCAGCCTTGTCAATCTTGAGTACATCACTGACGGTGATCTCATACTCAGGAGGGTGGATGAGTGAGGCTGGGGCGATGATCTGTACCTTGTCGGCCCCGCCGAGGTCGGCGAAGGCGGCGGTCCAGGAGGTCGATGCGATCACCGAAACGGTTCGGGAAGCACTGCTGGTTGTACCTTTCTCGGGAATGCCTTCAGCAAAGAGGGTTACTCCGAGGATGAGAATTAAAAAGACAGTAAGCATTTTTTTCATTTGGTTTTCCTTTTCTGAATGGTAGTTACTATGATGTAGAGAAAGGCAGAGAGCAACGCGATGGTCCCGCTTGGCGGAAGGTCGGTTGCGACTGCCGCGATGAATCCAAAAAACGATACGAATACCCCGACAAGGCATGCCCTTACGAAGAGCTGCCTGAGACTTTGCGCATGTCTTGCTGCGATGAGGACAGGGAGGATGAGCAGGGCATCGATGAGGAGGGCGCCAAGCAGTTTCATTGCCAAGGCTATGACAAGTGCTATGACGATGACCATGGTGGTATGATGTGCCTGTACGTGCATGCCCAGGGAGTGAGCGATCTCCTGGTCGAAGAAGATGGCGCTTATGCTCTTGAAGTTCACCACCACATAGAGGGTGAGCCCTATTGCGATGGCGAGCAAGCCCAGCACATCGGACAGCTGCAGGGCGAAAGGACTTCCCCACAGCAGTTGGAGGGTGTCCTTTGCCGGGACATCGAAGAGATGCATGACGATGGAAGCGAGTGCCATGGTAAAGACCATCGCCGCGGCACTGCTGACTCCAAAGCCTGCAGAAGAGTCCTTGGTCAGCTTGAGCATTCCAAGGACCAGCAGGAGGTTCAAGGCGATGCTGACCGGCAACAGGGGCAGGGAGAAGGCGAGGGATATGGCTCCTCCAAGGATTACCCCATGCATGAGCATATACCTCATTGGTACCAGATCGAGGCGTAGGACCATTACCCCTGCCGCAGGGAAGCAGAGTCCGGCTATGGTCATGGCCAACAGGCCTTTTGCTACAGGGGCCAGACTCAGCATGAAGAGGAGGTCACTCATGGTCCCCTCCTTCCTTTTCCTTCAATCCTAAGGTGAGGGTAGGCCAGGCTAGATCTTTTTCCAGCTGCTTGTCGTGGGTCACCACGATGATGGTGGGCATCTCGTTGAGTGTTAGTGCCCTGATGGTCTCTAGGAGAGCCTGCCTGCTTGTACTGTCCAGGAAAGAGGTTGGCTCATCCAGAAGAAGGAGCCTTGCTTTCTGACAGAGGCAACGGGCAAGGGAGACTTTTTGTCGTTCGCCGCCACTGAGCGTATAGAAGTTCCGATCCTGCAGGTTTTGGATCCCCACCCTTCTCAAGGCAGTGTCGATCTCCCACTTCTGCCGTTCCTTGGAAAGCTTGCTGTCTGTAGCCATGCTCACCACCTCTCTCACTGAGACAGGGAATTGCTGTTGAGTCTGCTGTTGTTTTATGTAGCCTATGGTCCTACTTCGTATCTGTGAAGGGGGAAGGCCGTCGATGAGAACCTTCCCACTGGTTGGTTCCAGTTTTCCCATCAGCATCTTCAGCAAGGTCGTCTTTCCCTTTCCATTGTCACCTTGGATGAGGAGCCTCTCCCCTTCAGGGAGGGTGATGTTGAGATTGGAAAACAAAAGATCGCCATCATAGCCAAATGAAGCGTCCTGCAATTCCACACTGACGCCCCGAACAAGTTTTGCCCGCAGCCTCAACAGCCGGTACATCTCGTCGCTGTCGGTGAGAGTCTCGAGCAAAGTTTCGGTCTTGCAGGCAAGCTTCTCTATCTTTTTCTCATAAGAAGCCTCAACGCCATTTGCCAGGTAGTAGGAGAGGGCCAACTCGCTCATCAGATTGATGTGCACACGCTTGATGCCCATGCGTACCATCAGGATGGCAGCAGCCTTTCCTGCTGCCGTATCATGAGCTGCAAGGTTGCTCTTGTCCCCTTCATAGGTTTGGAGGAACTCCTCCAATGCAAAGAGCGGTGTCAGCCACTTGCCCTTATCAGAGAAAATGAGCGTATCATCATTAAAGACACAGAGGGTAAGACCTTCTTTCAACGGTTGTTTGTATGGTTCCACGACTTCTCCAAAGGCAAAAAAATATGCCAAAAAAGCAAAAGGGGACATTTCCTTTTATGCCTTCATGGCTCTTCATCATCAAGTATTGTTAGGTATTAGCAAGGGAACATAACCCCTTCATGGGGTTGTCTTGCTTATATTTTACTGAGGGTTGCTGAATGTGTCAACCAAGGGGGAATAGGGGATCCTGGAGTAGCAAGGAATCAAGTTCTTCTACCACCAGGCTTATCATCTCCCCTAAAGGGAGCTCCTGCCTTCCCACAATGGAGATGTTGCACTTGCTGATGGGAATGAGGATCTTATGGGCTTTGCTCTGGGAGACGGCAGAAGCCATGATGGGGGTGATCTCCCCATGCAGGGAGTCGGCGGCAATGAGCCCCAGAGGGCCGATGATAATCTCTGCATCACGGGCGGCCACCACTACAGGGTTCTCTCCTGTTGCAATAGCACTCGCCCCACTACGAAGCATCGCACTGGCGGCCATGCTGTTGGTCCC
>DUPO01000152.1 GCA_012838275.1 Spirochaetales bacterium | reverse complement strand
CATGAAACATATTCTTATAACAGGCGCTGCAGGAGGCCTTGGCAGCTCAGCAGCTTTTGCTCTTGCCAAACAGGGTCACAAAATATATGCACTCGACCTGAATATAGAGGGTTTGCTCAGCAATGAAGATGATCTTATCATCCCCATACAGGCAGATATAACCGATAGCGCTTCTCTCATGAAGGCAAAAGAACTGATATTGGAAAAGACCGATTATCTTGATGCCATCATCAACATGGCCGGCGTGTTTGCCATGCACGCACTCATTGAAATCGATTCTGCTCTTATAGAAAAAGCCCTTTCCGTCAATCTTATGGGTACAGTCAAAACAAACCAGGTCTTCTTTGACTTGCTTCCTCCAGGAACAGCAAGAATAATCAACTGCAGTTCGGAAGTGGGACGATTTCCATCCATCCCTTTCAATGGTGCCTATACCATCAGCAAGAAGGCGCTGGAAGCCTACAACGACACGCTACGCCGGGAGCTGGGCTTCCTCGGGTACAAGGTCATCAAGATGCAGTGCGGCTCCTTCAGGACAGCTATGCACACCAGGACAGAAGAGCAGTTCGCTTACTTCAAGGGATCAACAAAGCTATACGGACCAACCTTAAATCTTCTTTCCCCCATACTCGAGTGGGAAATGAAGCACGTTCATGACACAAAACACTTGGATAGGACAATAACTAAAGCGTTGGAGGACAGAAGACCGAGGAAAGCCTATCGAGTAAAGAACAGTTTTCTTCTCTCCTTGCTTACCTTGTTTGGTGAGCGGTTTACTGATCATGTGTTCATGGTATTGGGGAAGGTGTCGAATAGGAATCCTGCCAGTAAACGACAAGACAAAGTCTAGTCCACACCTCCCCTTAGTCTGTCCCTTCTTGTAATCGTCTGAAGCACAGAGCAGGTCTGGGCGAATCCATTAGCTTTTCTGATCCTCTTCAGAGGATTGCCACAGTCCATTATCAAGCTAATCCTTCTCAAACCTACCCTGGGTTCCAAAGGCAAATCTTCCTCCGACAGCAAGTGAAAAATGCAGTTTTGCGATACCCATATCTATGGGATCGGTAGCCCAGGAGCCGGGGGCCGATGCTGATACCCCTTCCTTGGCATAGTGGAACCGGACCCGTTGGCTGTTGACTGCAGAAGGAGCTTTTTGCACAGCCTTGATGCCTTCAACAAACCACTGGGGGGTCTCCCCTTCTGCGGTATAGAAATCTTGCAGAGGAAGGGTTTTTCTTCTCACAGTGCGAGCTATAAGTTTTTCCTTCATGGTCTCTTCTGTAGGGACGTTTCCAACTACTATGACCGCAACTAGGATCTCATCCGGTCCTAGTGAAAAAAGATCACTATCCTTGTCATAGGTACCTGCAACCCAGCAGGTTCCCAAGCCCAAGGCCGTTGCTTCCAGCACCAAGAGTTCCCCATAATAGCCGATACGCTCTGATAGGTCAGCTGTTGACTTGGGTCCCTTCATGACCATGACCGATCCTACATTCTTGAACATGCCGTAGCTTTTCACCGCAGTGAAAGCCTTGCTCCCATCCTCCAGCCAAGTTATAGTCAGACCACTTTCGCTATTTATTGCAAGAATTCTATCCTTAAGAAAGGCTATTTTCTCGGCAGCTATCGGTTCATTGGTGTAGGTGCGTCTTGATATACGTGCTTCAACCGCTTCGAGATAATCTATTCGTTGATTTAGAGTCATAAACATCCTTTGTATGGAAATTTTGTAAAAGAAGGGCTAGATTCTCATCTTTTGTGAAAGTTGAGGTGCTAGCCCTACCAATTCATTTTTCTCTTGCTCCACCCTTTCTTGTACCCTACACCCCTACAGCTTCACTCCACTGCCTTCTAGATCCAAGGCTATCAGGCGGAGTTCTCGTAGGGTCTGTAATACCGTAAAGGCAGCCTCATACCAAGCAAGTTCCTTTGCCCGTATGCTGCTCTCATTGGCTAGGCCTACAGAAGAACGAATCCGTTCCACCTCCACAGCATTCTCCTTCATCTGGAAGTCATTCAAACCAACAGAAAGATTAAGAAGCAATCCCTCAACACTGCGTTGGATCTCTTCTATCTTCGTCTCCAGGTTCTGCTTGGCTATCGCCACTTCCTTCCTGGCCTGCAAGAGACCTTCTTCTGCCAAAGAGGAAGATAGCCTTGAGGTGGAGCGCTGCAGGTCGGTTGCAGAGAACCCAATGGAAACGGTGAATATGGGCTCATAGGACGGCTCGAATATAGGAGCATACTGCATTGAGAGATTGAGCATGGGAGCATCGGAGGGGTTTTTCAGACCGGCATCCAACTGCGCAGACCGAAGCTTCCCCATAGCCATGGCATAGGAAGCATCGTTCTCAAGAAGCAATGCCATCATCGTATCCTTATCAAAAACTATGGCTGGAATGGTAGTGAACAAATCTCTGTCCAACCCTACCTGCAGAGGAAACTTCTCACTTCCCCACAATAGGGTCAAAGATGATAGGATACCTTCGATTTGGCGTTCAATTTCTGAAAGGGAGAAGCGAAGCTGGTTCAGGACAAGGGTCCTTGATTCATATACATTTCGGCTTATCCTACCATCAGTAAGGTCCTTTTGTGCATCCTTGAGGTTTGCCTGCTCAAGGATAAGCTGTTCTCCTAACAGGAATCGCCCCTCCATGAGTGCCTGCAGTGCAGATAACAGGCTGTTCCCCTGGGAAACGAGACCACTTACAAGCTGATCCACCGAAAGCCTTGAGT
>DUPO01000151.1 GCA_012838275.1 Spirochaetales bacterium | reverse complement strand
TGTACCTTCAGAGAAAAAAGCAAAGGCTGGAGAAATATGGTATTACAGCTTGATTTCGGTTCAAAAATCACTACCCTGGACTCTTTTGACTCACCCTATTACACACTTTTCCTCAAGCGCACAATCTTAAGGCCCAGCTGTCATGAGTGCAAGTTCTGCAACTTCAATCGTTCAGGTGATATCACAATCGGAGATTTTTGGGGAATTGAAGAGTCACTTCCCGAGTTTGAAGATGAAAAAGGGGTCTCCCTACTGCTGGTAAACTCGAAAAAAGGCAAGACACTCTTCCAGAAGATTGCAAAACGCCTCGACTATATAGAGAGCACACATGAAAAGTGCCTGCAGCCTCCTTTTCTCGAGCCTACACCCCCCAACAAGGACAAGGATGCTTTTTGGCAAGAGTATGAAGCTTATGGGTATTCCTATGTTGCAAACAAGTATGGCCGCTCATGATTGAAAGATAGCGAAGCTGTCCAAATTGCTTGATCCGCAAGATAAAGTGAATCCTCTGCAAAAGCTTTGACAGTATCCTTACTGTCTGTTTAGAGCTAATCTGACTTCCATAAGACGGTTGCTCCTATAATAACTGAACCCCACAAGTACCAGCAGGACCCCTGAGACGAGAAGCAGGCTCTCGATGGAGACCAGGTCGGAAAGGGGTCCATATAGAAGTATTCCCAGAGGCAAGGAGAAGCTGGAGATAAGGTCAACGATGGAGAAGACCCTTCCCATCTTGGACGGCTCTACGATCTCCTGGATCAGGACTGTCTCGGCAGTTGCAAGGATCGGCATGAAAAGCCCGACAAATCCCATAACCGCCAGATAGAGCGCGAAAGGCTTGGCGATTCCAAGGAAGGTGAAGCCGATACCGAAGCCAACAAGCGCGAAGGCTATGGTTTTTACCTTATCCTGGAACTGCCCTTTCAGGGCGATGAAGAGCCCCCCTACCAGGCTACCCGCCGTCCATGCTATCTCATTCGCTGTCAGCTTCCATATCTCAGGTCCAAAACTGCGCTCAACAAGCAGCGGCGTCAGGATGGCGGCCGGGGTTACCAGAAAGTACGCGAAAGCGTAGTAAAGGACGAGTCTCTTCAGCACCGGGTTGCCAAAGGTATAGGAGAGGCCCTCCGCCATATCCTTGCGTACGGAGAAGACTCCGTCTGTGCGTTCGATGCGTCTGACCTTGATGAAGGCAAAGATCACTATGGCTATGAACGCTGTGCTGACATCGAGCATGAAGGCCCAGGAGAGGTCCATCAGGCTGAGCACTACCCCGCCTACAGCGGGGGAGAGCAGCATCAGGACAGAGCGTACGCTCTGGTTGATGCCCTGGATCCTTGTCAGATGCTCCTTGGGTACCAGCTGGGGAAAGATCGCATTGACTGCCGGACTCTGGACTCCGCTGCCCAAGGCCCGAATCACCGATACGACAAGAAGAAGCTCAAGATGCTTGTAGCCCATCCTGAAGAGGATGAACATGCCCAAGGTCGCCAGAGCTATAAAACCATCACTTGCCATGATAAGGAGCTTACGGCTGTACCTGTCCGCCCAGACCCCGCTGTAAAGGGAGATCAAAACGTGCGGAACCATCGAAGCGATGGTGACAAGCATCATCCAGGTCCCGCTTGAGGTCTGCAGCGTTACGTACCAGATGATGGAATAAGCGACTACAGATGAGCCGAAAATAGAGAGGTTCTGACTGACAAGAAAGAGCACTATGCTCGGATTAAGGAGTTTTTCCTGCTTCTTGCCGGGTATTTCGTCCATCGTTATTCCTTCCTACCATTATAATAGGATTTGACTATAGCAAGAAGATACACCTAGTACAAGCTTATGCTGATCCCCTGCTCCCTAACCAGCCTAGATATCCCACAAACCTTGCTCTTTCATCCTTCTGTTGGTCCTATGGTACAAAAGGCCCACCAGTGCCATAAGGGCGCCGGAAACAATGAGCAGGCTCTCTATGCTGACGATGTCTGCAAGGGGCCCGTAGACAAGCATACCCAAGGGAATGGTACTCCCCGAGAGTACCTGGACAATGGAAAACACCCTTCCCATCTTATTTGGCGGGGTGATCTTCTGGATCATGACTGTCTCCGCTGTAGTGAGGATCGGCATGAAAATGCCTACGATTGTCATTATCAGAAGATACAGCGAGAAGAAGGGCGCCATGCCCAGCAGGGCGAATCCTACGCCAAGGGCAACGAGGGAGATGGCGATAGCCTTCACCTTATCATTGAAATGGCCCCTGAGCGATACCAGTATCCCCCCTATGAGATTTCCTATGGTCCAAGAGACCTCATTGACCGTCAGGCGCCAGACCTCAGGACCGAAGCTGCGCTCCACCAGCAGAGGGGTGAGGATGGCGGCGGGGGTAAGCAGGAAAAATGCAAACGAATAGTAGATGATGAGGTTGCGCAGGACGGGGTTGCCGAAGGTGTATCTCAGACCCTCAAACATCGCATGTACAACAGGGACATCTTTCTTTGCACGTTTTGCAGCATCGACCTTGATGAAGATAAAAACGCAAAGGGCGACTGTGGCCGTCAAGACATCAAGGAGAAAGGTCCATGAGAGGTCCATCAGGGCCAAAAGCATCCCACCCATCGCAGGGGCGAGCATGTACAGCACAGCAGATATGCTCTGGTTTATGCCCTGGATACGCGTCAGATGCTCGGCGGGGACTATTTGGGGAAGGATGGCACTTACCGCCGGGCCTTGGACCCCTGAACCCAGCGAGCGTATTACCGATACGACCAGAAGCAGCTCAAGGTTTTGGTATCCCAAACGGAACAGCACAAATAGGATGAGGGTGACTAGTGCGATGAAGCCGTCGCTGAGCATAATCAGATACTTCTTTCTGTAGCGGTCAGCCCATACCCCGCTATAGAGCGAGATGATAAGGTGAGGCACCATATTGGCCAAGGTGGCATACATAAGCCAGATACCGCTGGATGTCTCGATGGTGATGTGCCAGATGATGGCGAACCCCACCACGGAGGAACCAAACAGGGAGAGGTTCTGACTTATCATGAAAAGCACTATCCGTACAGAAAAAAGGTCACTTCCAACCCGCTTTCGCCCACTCTCCATACAGCTACCTTGGAAGCCTCCAACAAGGCATTCCATACAGTTCCTACGATAATATCATTTTGCATTAAGAACAAGCTTTCTTCCCAAAACAAGCGTAACGAACCCCATCGCAGTACAGCAAGGAGAGACCCGTAGCCTTAGCTAGGTAGCCTAGCGTCTTCAGGGAGTAGAAGGCAGTATGGGTCCTCTCCTGGATGTAGTGCCACAAGAGGAACTTCTTCTCGTCCTGGGGATGGAGGGCCGTCATCACAGAGAGGATGCCTCCCCGATTCAACAGGGATGCGAAGAGGCGAAAAGCAGAAAGGGGGTCACCCATATGCTCTACCACCTCAGTACAGGTGATAAGGTCATATGATCTGTCGGCATACACCTTCGCAGGGCTGAAGAACAGGTCGTAGATATCAGTCTGATAACCATATTCGCCTTGTAACAGGGTCGCCAGGACAGGCTCGGGTCCACTGCCAAAATCCAGAGCCCTTCTGCCTTTTGGCGCAAACGGGAGGACGGCACCCTCTATAAAAGATCTGAAGTAAGATACATAACGAGGATCTTCAGAGGAGTTCTCATGCAATGAGTACTCCAGAAAGGCTTGTTCTTCACTGGGATGAAAAGAGGGGTCCAATGTGATGAGTTCACAATGGGGACAGAGATGATACACACCCCGCTTGGGGTGCGTGATACTGCTTGTCCGATGCCCACACAGAAGACAGACCATCTCTCTTCCTCTCGTCGTCCTGTCCTACCTGAAAACCAATGATTTGGTACAAGACATTACTTCAGCACTCTTCCCAATCCATAGGTCGTTTCATACAGGGCCCTAAAACGTCACCGTCTTATCGGCCCACTCCACCATCTCGACACAATCTGTCATGGTGCTGATGGGGCACACCTCACTCTCCCCCATCTATCTGGATTGCAGGCAGCTTCCACAAGCCAGGATCGTTCCGTCGAGTGCATGAAAAGTTGCAACTTGCTCAGCGACATCGAACCTCTCATGGGTAAGGGTCTCGATCTCCACGGCTTCTCCCATGAGAAAGACCTTAACATCATGCCCGCTTTTCTTCGCTGTCACTGCGAACCTCATGGCATTCCAAGCTTTCTCATACTCTTTCGTCTCTAAATTATCCCTAACTTCACCTTGTCATCCTCCTAGTATATTCTCCAAGCCCGCGACTACAGTGTCTATCTCCCCTTTCGTTGTGTGACGCCCCAGACTGAAGCGTACAGCACCCCTTCCAACTGCCTCAGATACCCCCATGGCAACCAGCACAGGTGATATGGCGGTCGTGCCGGCATGACAGGCAGAGCCTGTAGAGGCTGCGACATCACTGAGGCTGCCCAGTATCTTGTGACCATCATATCCTAAAAAACTGATGTTGAGTGTATTGGGAAGCTTCTTCTCTGGATGACCGTTCAGATGTATAAGCTCTCCAAAAAGCTCTTCCAACCTGGTATAGAAATAAGCGGTAAGCTCTTTGACAGTGCTACTGTGTAGCTCTGTCAAAGCAATATCACACGCCTTGCCCAATCCCACCTCAAGAAGAATGTTCTCGGTACCTGCCCTTCGCCCCATTTCATGGTCAGCTCCATGAATCAGGGGCTCGATGTGCAGGCCCTCTCTGATATAGAGGGCACCCACGCCCTTTGGGGCATAGAGCTTATGGCCGGCCAGGGTAAGGAAATCGACATTGAGGGCATCTACATCAAGGGGGACCTTCCCCCCTGACTGGGATGCATCGGTATGCAGCAGCACACCACGGCCACGACATATCCGGCCGATCGC
>DUPO01000150.1 GCA_012838275.1 Spirochaetales bacterium | reverse complement strand
TGGAGTGTTGATATCACAGATATCCGTGACATCAAGATCAAGGATGAGCGCCTGATCTTTGTTCATACCAACGTCACCCAGCACTACGCCTCATACTTCTCCCTGGAGAGTCTGAGTCTTAGAAGGCTCTGCTTGATCGGAGTTGCTTTCTTTGAGAGCTTCATCAAGCCAAGGACACTGATCATCGATGACTTTGGCATGTTGCTCCATCCCAATGTGCTTTCGCACATCGTTGAAATTTTCGAGGAAGGGAATACCGGTTACGGATCACAGATGCTTGCCGTCGATTGCAACCCCTCGTTGCTGCAGCCCGGGCTCATGAGACGTGATGGTATATACTTTGCTGAGAAGGATAGTGAGAGTGCCACTGTCTATTACAGCCTTGCAAACTTCAAGTATTCCAAGAATAGGGACAAGACCGAGATGCAGTACATGAACGGTGCGTTCGGTTCGCTTCCCATTCTTTCAGAGTTTTACTTTGTTGACGACAATACGGACAAGGAGGTCTGACCATGGCACGCAAAAAAATATCCAACAAGCCGCGCAGGACTATCCTGATAGTTACAGCCACCGAAGCTGAAGCTCTCTATTTTTCCCAGATGCGCAAAGATTGCCGTTATTCCAATCTCACCGTTTTGTGGGAGGAGGAGTTCAAGGATCTTGAGCACCTGATCACTCTCGCCTCGCGCTACCGCAATACCGGCAACTACTCGGTTGTATGGGTCCTGTTCGGCCTTGCCGATCTTGACGTCACTCCTTCTGAAGTGAAGAAGCTGCTCCCGTATGCAAAAAAGAAAAAAGTGAGCTTGGCTTGGACCAATCCAGCCATGCCTCTTTGGTATCTGCTGCACCTGCAGACCCCCAGGGGATTTGTAGGGGAGACGGGCCTAATCGAAAGTGCCTTGGAAAAGTCCTTGCCGGGCTTCTCCTCCGATGCTTCCTATCTGTTGACCGACGGCATGTATTTGCATCTGAAGCTGTATCCTGCCAAGGCAAAGGCTTCTCTCAATGCTAGCAGCTATAACCGCCTGGTTGAAAAGGATTTGGGGCTTCCGGCCATCGCGTTGGTACCATTGTTGAATGATATCACCGACATTTGCGGGCTTGCCGACCTTACACATAATCAGAAGCAGTTAGGTATGCATAAGGGGTAGTAGCGGTGGATGGATTTACCCTGCTGGTCTATATGATTTCGTTTGCGCTAGGCTGTATGACGTTGGCTCTCGCTATCGTCTACAGCATGCACTCTTCGCATCAATGGACCAAATATTTTATTATATGTCATGCATCCTTGTTGGGATGCATGATGCTTCTGGCCTTGCAGCTCATATCAGAGCTGTTTCTTGTGGGAACAGTTTCTGTGGTGGTATATTATGTAATAACAGCCGTCTTTATCGCAGACGTTACTTTTTTGACAGTTTTTCTGCCGTATTTCACCACATGGGTGATAGCTCAACCTTGGAGGAATCCCTACAAGGCCGTCTTCACCTTGCTTGCCTGCGCGTATCTAGGCCTAGGGGTTTTCAACGCCGTCACCGGCATCAAGGTCCTTGATGACCTGATGATCCTGCTGTTTGTGTTTGTTGTGGGGTTCTGCCTCACCATCATGCTCAAGAACCTTTCGTCCATCGAGAACAAGACTGCAAGGGCTACGTGCATCACCATCATAATCGTAAGTGCTGCCATGTTGCCTTCCATTCTGCTCTCTCTGGTCTTTCCCTCCATAAAGCCTCTGATGTATGGGGTGTATTTCCTTGCTTTTTCCATTACCGTCATGACGTTTCTCTTCATGGAGTTTGTCAGGCTGTTCAAGGAAGGGGTGATAGGCAAGAAAGACCTTTCTCTCTCCGACCTCTCCTCCTATCATATCACTGAGAGGGAGTTTGCCGTGATCCAGCTGGTGAGCAATGGCATGACCAACAAGGAGATCGCATTCGAACTCGGCATCAGTGCCAACACGGTGAACAACCATGTGGCGAACATCTTCTCCAAGACGAAGGTGCGCAGCAGGATAGACTTGCTGAACCTTCTCAAACAATCATGGTAAGGAGGTAGAAAATGCCTATTTCCTATGACTTTTTCGCCAGTAATGAGAATCACTACCAGGACAAGGCTCCTGTTCGCAAATGCGCCAGGGCTTGGCAGATGGTGCATGAGGACCGTGCCAAGAAGGCTGTCTTGCTTGTCCACGGATTCAGTGGGTACCCAGGCGAACTCATCAGGCCGGGCAAGGATCTCTATGAGGCCGGCTTTGATACCTATGCGCCCCGCATGCCGGGCCATGGGACAAGTGGAAATGATTTCCTAGCCTCAAAAGCTGAAGACTGGACAGGCTCCATCTACGATGCCTACGGCCTTCTCTCCCTGAGTTATGAGAGTGTGTATCTGGTAGGTCACTCAATGGGTGGGGCTATCGCGACTATCATCGCAGATGCTTTCGATGCTGAGCGGCTTGCCTTGCTGGCACCGGCCCTGCTTATCCCGTCCATCCCCGTAGGGAAACTCAGATTGTTCCGATACTTCATCAAGCGACAGAAAATCGCTTGGGAGAGCGATCCTGAGTACCATTTTTACTATGAAGGGGATGAGGATGACGATGCATTTCTCGGTTCGGAATACTGGTCATATATCT
This sequence comes from Spirochaetales bacterium, assembly GCA_012838275.1. Lineage (GTDB taxonomy): Bacteria > Spirochaetota > Spirochaetia > Sphaerochaetales > Sphaerochaetaceae > Sphaerochaeta. The sequence goes on along the minus strand of DUPO01000150.1, from coordinate 21,916 downwards.
TTCCCCCTGCAGTATGGGAGTTGGAAAGGGTGCGGCGGCAGGCCGTCGCATGCTTGGACAATCTCAAGGCAGACACCCTGGCCATAAGCGGAGGGCTTGATAAGACGGTTCCCCAATCGGCAAGCCGTCTGGCTTCAGAGAAGCCTAAAGGGAAGAACAGGCACCTGCATATTCCCGCAGCATCCCACCTCATGCCCTATGATAAGGATCTTCCCGCCCAGAATAAGGTGATGGAGAGTGTGGTCGATTGGTTTGTAAACTATTGATCTGGTAGGAGAGAGGGGCGTATGGGTAGGTTTACCCTTACGCCCTTGCACGCGTAAGGCGGTGTCTTATCTGGATTGCATACTCGTAGACAGATGCGATCTTGTCTCCTAGGGAGACGACGAAACTTTCCTTATACCGGGGCATGGCATGTGTCTTGGGAAACATGTGCTTGACTATGATGTCGGCTTCCAGGTCACTTATCTCAAATTGTTCCTTAGCATTGGCCAGCGCTATGTGTGGATGCTCCCGTCCATGCATGGCTTTGCTGGTGTCGGTGGCTTTGCGTTCTCTCCAGTCGTAAAGGAAGAAATCATGCAAAAGGCCGCCGCGTGCAGCGGAGCGGTAGTCGAGGCGAAGGGCCTTCGCTATTGCGTAGGAGATGTAGGAGACGCGGATGACATGGTCGTAGATATGGTTCGTGTGATGGAAAAACTCTTTGAGCTTGCGAAACTCCTGATTTTGGAGAATATCATCAACGAGATGAATATACTCCTTACGTTGGGGTCGGGCCAGCAGAAAGGGTATTCGTCCGATACGGACCATAGAACTGTGCAGGTTATACGCCACCAATAGGCAAATCTGTGAGATGACCAGGAAAAGTATCGTGGAACTGCTCGAATACAGAGCAAGCTTTGAGGCAAAATTATCAGCGGTGAAGAGGATGACGAACAGGATAGCCGGGATTGTGAAAAACTTTCGTAGCTCCCTGTGATTTCCTACTCCAAATGCTGTTCTAGTTGGGATTGTGTACAGGTTAGTCCTCCTAAGGATGTTAGGTTGAACTCTATATCAAATTAGGAATTAGGGTCAATGCCCATACCTGCCCAAACAGCAAATACAGTATGGAAACCACGATTTTGTCGAAAGGGATTTTTAGGATATATACTGAGGGTGATATTCTGTTTGTCGTTGGAAATTCCTGATTTTGCTAAAGGAGCCCTCCATACCGAATATAGTGGATTGTTGCCATTATCTCGTATTTGCGGTACAACAGTAGCAATGAGAAGGAGTATATCCTGATGGAAGTTAGAGTACGTTACGCCCCCTCTCCAACCGGCTTGCAACATATCGGTGGAGTGCGCACAGCTTTGTTCAATTATTTTTTTGCCCGTGCAAACGGTGGAAAATTCATCCTTCGTGTAGAAGACACTGACCAGGAACGGTATAGCGACGAATCCTTGGAGGATTTGTACAATACTCTCAACTGGCTTGGCCTCAAGTGGGACGAAGGCCCCCTTGTCGGTGGCCCCTACGGCCCGTATGTCCAGAGCGAACGCTTTGATCTCTACAAGAAATATGCCGAACAGCTTGTAGTTGACGGCAAGGCCTATCGTTGTTACTGCACTTCAGAACGCTTGGCTGCTCTTCGCAGCGAACAACAGGCAGCAAAAAGTGAGTTGCAGGGCTATGATCGCCACTGCGCCGACCTCACCGACGAACAGCGCTCAGAACTGGAGAGCCAGGGCCTCAAGAGTGTCATCCGCCTCAAGGTCCCCACACAGGGCAAGACCACCATCCATGATGTGCTTATGGGTGATATCACAAGACGTAACCGTGATGTTAGCCCTGACCCTGTGCTGCTGAAGAGCGATGGGTTTCCCACCTATCATCTGGCAAATGTCATTGACGACCATATGATGCATATCACGCACATCATGCGTGCCCAGGAGTGGATTCCTTCAGGGCCCCTGCATATCCTGCTTTACGAGGCCTTTGGCTGGGAACCTCCCTTGTACTGCCACCTGCCCATGGTTATGGGCAAGGACGGGCAGAAGCTTTCCAAACGCCATGGCTCTACCTCCGTGAAGGACTTCAGGGAGAAGGGATATCTGCCGGAAGCGCTTATGAACTATGTGAGCCTGGTGGGTTGGTCCTATGACGGACAGCGGGAGTTCTTCACCAAAGAGGAGCTGGAAGAGGTCTTCTCCTTGGAGAAGATCAACAAGGCTCCAGGGGTGTTCGACTATAAGAAGCTGGATTGGTTCAACGGCCAGTATATCCGTCAGAAAAGTGACGGGGAACTTGCTCAGATGCTGCTTCCGTATATGGTTGGGGCCGGCTTTGCAAAAGAACCCCTCACCTCTGAGGTCCAGGCCAAGTTTGATGCATTGGTCCCTGTGGTGAAGGACCGGCTGAAGGTCCTCAGTGATGTGGTACCCCTCTCCCGCTTCCTGTTTGAGGAGCCTGAGTATAGTGACCCCTCCCTGTTCATCGCCAAGAATGTGGAACCTTCAGTAGCTCTCGCTGCTTTGGAAGGGGTGTATGCAATCCTGAAGAAAGGCCTTGCAGACAAGGTTCCTACCGAAGAGATGGAGAAAGAGATGGTCGAACTGGCCACTCAGTTGGACATCAAGATAAATGGGGTATTCATGCCCTTGAGGGTTGCTCTTACCGGAAGTTTGGTAAGTCTGCCCCTGTTTGATTCGATTTTCCTGCTTGGGCAGGAGAAAACATTTGCAAGAATAGAGACAGCATTGTCAGTGCTGAGAAGTGAGGGTTGAGGAAATGGCTGAAGTAACAATGGACAAGATTGTCTCGCTGTGTAAGCGTCGTGGATTTATTTTCCAGTCGAGTGAGATCTATGGCGGATTGAACGGGGCATATGACTACGGGCCGATGGGTGTGCAGCTGAAGAACAACATCCGTGACTTCTGGTGGAAGGAGATGACTCAGATCCATGACGATATCGTCGGTCTTGACGCATCAATCCTGATGCATCCCCGTGTGTGGGAGGCGAGCGGTCACGTTTCTAACTTCACAGACCCGATGGTAGACTGCAAACAGTGCAAATCCCGCTTTAGGGCCGACCAGATCGACCTCAATGGTGCCTGTCCTACCTGTGGTACCAAGGAGAGCTTTACCGAACCCAGGAATTTCAACCTGATGTTCTCCACACATATCGGAGCCGATGCCGATTCAGGCTCGACCATCTATCTCAGGCCGGAAACGGCTCAGGGCATCTATGTGGATTTCAAGAACGTGGTTAACTCGAGCAGGGTGAAGATTCCCTTTGGGATTGCACAGGTCGGAAAGTCCTTCCGTAATGAGATTACGACAAAAAACTTTATCTTCCGCTCTTGTGAGTTTGAGCAGATGGAGATGCAGTGGTTCTGCAAGCCGGGTAGTGATGAGGAGTGGTTCGCCTACTGGAAGGAACAGAGGATGGCTTTCTATGAAAAAATTGGAATCAAGCCCTCCAGCTTGCGCTGGCACCAGCACGGTCCCGATGAGCTCGCCTTCTATGCCAAGGATGCCTACGATATTCAGTTCCTCTTCCCTATGGGATGGCAGGAGCTTGAGGGGGTGCATAACCGTACCGATTATGACCTTACCCAACACCAGAATTTCAGCGGTAAGGAGATGAACTACCTCGACCCCCAAACCAACGAACGCTACATCCCCTATGTGGTGGAGACCTCTGCAGGCCTGACACGCAATGTGCTGATGGCTCTCAGTGATGCGTATGAAGAAGAGACTCTTGAAGGCGGCGATGTCCGCACAGTGATGCACTTCCACCCAAGGATTGCTCCTGTGACCGTAGCTGTGCTGCCTCTGGTGAAGAAGGACGGCATTGCCGAGTTTGCCTCCAAGCTGGAAAAAGAGCTTAGGGATGATTTCGTAACATTCTTTGATGTCAGCGGAGCCATCGGAAGACGCTACCGCCGCATGGATGAGATCGGAACTCCCTACTGCGTGACTGTCGACTACGACTCCCTGGAAGATAATACGGTGACATTGCGCTTCCGTGACAGCATGGAGCAGGTTCGTATCCCTATCGCCGAATTGGTCACAACCATCAAAGAGGCGACAAAAGAGTATAAGAGAGTAGAGGCATAAATATGAACAAGGCGCTTAAGACCCTTCAAGACCGTGGGTTCATCAAAGAATGTACAAATATGGATGCCCTCAGTGCATTGATGGACAAGGAGAGTGTGACTTTCTATGTGGGGGCTGACCCTACCGGCAAGTCATTGCACATCGGGCATATGGTACCCTTCTTCGCAATGCACCACCTGCAGCTTGCTGGACACAACCCCATCGCCTTGGTCGGTGGGGGCACTGCGATGATCGGCGACCCTTCAGGTAAGACTGAAGTACGCAAGATGCTCACTCCCGAAGAGGTAGCTTCCAACTGCGCATCCATCAAGGAGCAGTTGGGGACTGTCGTTGATTTTTCAGAGACTCCTCCCGCCGGAGTGGGTAAGGCTGTAATGCTCAATAATGCAGACTGGCTTACCAACCTCAACTATATCGACTTCCTCAGGGAGATCGGCCGTCACTTTTCAGTCAACAGGATGCTGACATTTGAATCCTATAAGGCTAGGCTCGAACGGGGGCTCTCCTTCATTGAGTTCAATTACCAGCTTCTGCAATCCTATGATTTCCTCACCCTCTATCGGGAGCATGGCTGCCGCCTGCAGATCGGCGGTGATGATCAATGGGGTAATATTGTTGCTGGCATCGACCTTATCAGGAAGACTGAATCGGCGGAGTGTTATGGTCTGACTTTCAACCTCATAGCACGCTCAGACGGTCAGAAGATGGGTAAGAGTGAGAAAGGGGCGGTATTCCTTGACCCTGAACTCTACACGCCCTATGACTTCTACCAGTACTGGCGTAACGTAAACGACGAGGATGTCATCAGGTTCCTCAAGCTCTTTACCTTCCTCTCCCTGGAGGAGATCGCAACGTATGAGCAGGAAGGGGTCAACATCAATGATGCCAAGGCCCGTCTTGCCTACGAGCAGACCAAGATCATCCATGGTGTGGAGGAAGCAGAGAAGGCTAAGGCCGCTGCCCTGGCTATGTTTGGATCCGCTAGTGCAGGAATTGAGAACCGTGAGGGGATGAACTTCCTTGAAGTGGAAAGAAGCGAGCTTGAGGCGGGCATACCTGTCCTGACGCTTTTTGCGCGCACCGATCTTGCCTCCACCAACAGTGACGCCAGGCGTCTGGTGAACGGTGGCGGAGCATGGGTAGGGGAGACTAAAATTACTGATCCCAAGGCTATGATCGATCTCTCATATCTCGATGAAGTTGGAGAGATCCTGCTCAGGGCAGGAAAGAAACGCTACTTCAGGATAATGGTCAGATAGGAACTGTCAGATTTTTTGAGTGTTCTTGCTACTGGCAATGCAAGCTTGAGGATTTGATGATGGCTGCCTTGGCACAATCCCAAAGAGGGTTGTCGCTAAGGCAGCCATCATTTGTCAGCACGAGAAAAGGCTCTATGCGGCGTCCTTTTAGCGTTTGGATAGTTTTTTTGTAGAAGATTACAAGGGAGTGTGTTGGAGAAGCACAAACGGATGAGCTCGGACAAATAAAATATTCCCCGCCATGCGAGGAATATTGCAAAATCAGTCTGCTCTGTTGTTATTACCTAGAGTGCGGTTTTCCAAAGCCCGTGCAGGTTGCAGTAGGCAAGCACAGCAACGGGTTTGTCATTATCGATGCAGAAGGTTGCGTGGGGCTTTGAATCAACGGGCAGACTCTTTCTCTGTCCGCCTTTTTCTGTCTGCAGGTAAATCCAGGTGATGTTGTGTTCTTTTGTCATGGGATGATCTACTGATCCGACGTTTACAGTAACAATATCCTTATCGACTGTTACTACAGGAACATGCTTTTCCTTGGATGCATCAACGGTATTCACCGTCAGGGTAGTCATCTCTTCTCCACAACAGGACAGGGTAGGTCCCCTATCGATAACTTTAGAAGCGATGTTGCCACAAATTTTGCAAATATAAAACTCTTGATCTTTCATAGTGTAGTCTCCTTACCCCAAGTATACTAAAAATATTGCTCTGCGTACAGTGAATGTTTTATCCCTATGCCCAATGACAAGTTATGGAGCTTTGGGAGGAAAGTCAAAACAGGTCAGCCAAGCAACTTCCCTGGTCCCGACGGGAGACAGGCATTTTCCCGACAGAATTCCCTTACACATACCCTTGGCCTATCATAGCTTCGGATATCTTGAGAAATCCTGCGATGTTTGCCCCATCTATGAAGTTGTTTTTTGTGCTGTACTTTTCTGCGGTACTGCTGATGTTGGCATAGATGTTTTTCATGATGGTCAGCAGTTGGGCATCGACCTGTGCTGGGGTCCACTGCAGCCTCTGACTGTTCTGTACCATCTCGAGGCCGGATACCGCCACGCCCCCGGCATTGGAGGCTTTTCCCGGTGCAAGCAGGACCCCTGCTTCCATCAGGATGTCTTTTGCTTCCAAGGTAGTGGGCATGTTCGCCCCTTCTCCAACCAGCTGTATCTTGTTGGCTGTCAGATTTCTCGCATCATTAGCGTTGATTTCATTCTGTGTAGCACAAGGGAAGGCGTAGTCGGCCTTTACATCCCATAGGGGGTTGGAGGTCGCCGATCCGTCATGGGGGATGTAGGTAGCTTCCTTGTACTTCTGGGCATACTCGGCAATACGCCCGCGCCTCACATTTTTCAGGGTCTTGATATAGGCTAGTTTTTGAGCATCAATTCCGCTGGGATCGATGATCACACCGCTTGAATCGCTCATTGTCAGCACTTTACTACCCATGGCAAGCAGTTTTTCTGTTGTGAACTGGGCAACGTTGCCGCTTCCGCTGATCAGGCAGCTCTTGTTTTCAAGACTCTTGCCTTTAGCTTCCAGAATGGCAGCAGAGAGGTAGGCCAAGCCATAGCCCGTGGCCTCGGGGCGGATAAAGGATCCTCCAAATGAGGGGCTCTTGCCTGTAAGGATACCTACAGACTTGTTGTGGATACGCTTGTATTGACCATACATGTATCCTATCTCTCTGCCTCCTACACCGATATCACCGGCAGGCACGTCGGTGTCTTCACCGATATGCCGGCCAAGCTCTAGCATGAAGCTCTGGCAGAAGCGCATGATCTCGCCGTCACTTTTTCCTTTCGGATCGAAGTCGCTTCCACCCTTGCCACCACCAAGGGAGAGGCCGGTGAGGCTGTTTTTGAAAGTTTGCTCGAATGCAAGGAACTTCAGGATTGAGAGATTGACTGAAGGGTGGAAACGAAGCCCTCCCTTGTACGGGCCAAGGGCGCTGTTCATCTGTACCCTGAACCCCCGATTCAGCTGGATCATGCCATCATCATCAAACCAGGGGATTCGGAACATGATGACTCTCTCTGGCTCCACCATGCGATCGAGCACCTTATGGTAGAGTATCTGGGGCATATCTTCGACCAGCTTGTCTATTGAGGAGAGGAAAGAGGTGACAGCTTGGATGTATTCGGGTTGGTTCGCATCGAGTTTGCTCACTCGGTCCATTACTCGTTGGGTTGCGGCATGCATAGGGGAACTCCTTAGCTTCTCTGTATGACCATACATGAAGATGTGTATAACAGTACAGAAACCGGTGAATCTGGTAAAGAGTTTAGGAAACCTTCAAAACTGTGGATCCATAGTGCGGTATGCGTAGGAACTAACAGAAAGGCCTTCATATTGAGCATGTACGCAACACTGAAGGCTTTGGGTTGATTCATGCATAAAAAACGGAAAAAGGGGAGGGGGAATACAAAAAATCAAATATTTTATCCACTCCCCTCCAGATCATGCTTCGCTAGCTTTTTTCTTTTCTCTGAGAGATTTTTACTGGGGTAGGGAATCGGTTCTATTACAAGGACTCTCCTTTTTTCAAGCGTTCAATATTTTCCTTGTACGGAGGTCGTATGATTCCCCTTTCCGTAATGATTCCGGTGATGTTCTGATGTGGTGTGACATCAAAAGCAGGATTGAACACAGCCATATCCAGTGGGGCTACCTGCGTCTCCCCGACGAAAATGACCTCACTCTTGTCACGCTCCTCTATGGGGATAAGCGAACCGTCGGAAAGATTGAAATCGATGGTGGAGATGGGAACCACTGAGTAGAAGGGAACCCCATACTCCTTGCAGATGACTGAGAGGGCGAAGGTGCCGAGTTTGTTGGCGACATCGCCATTGGCTGCAACCCGGTCACCTCCGAGGATAACCAGATCTATCTTCCCATCCCTGATCAAGGTTGCCGCCGCACTGTCTGGAATCAGGGCAGAGGGTATCTTCGCTTCCATCAGTTCCCAAGCTGTCAGACGGGCCCCTTGAAAGCGTGGGCGGGTCTCGTCGGCGTAGACAAAAATATCTTTGTTGTCATAGAAGGCTTCCTTGATGACTCCAAGAGCTGTGCCCCAGCCGGCGGTGGCAAGGGCTCCTGTATTGCAGTGGGTGAGGATGGTGGCCTTGTGCGGAACGACCTGGTTGCCAATCCTGCTCATCGCCTTGTTCGTCGCGATGTCTTCAGAGCGGATCGCATCGGCTTCGGTTTTCAATGCGAAGAGAATCTTTTCCGTTGGTTCTTTTTCGACCTTCAGGAAGGTCTCCCACATGCGTCCTATCGCCCATTCCAGATTAACTGCGGTAGGCCGGCTCTTTGCCAGAAAATCACAAGCTTTCCTAAGTTCCGTCCTGAACCCTCTCTTTGTGGCTAGCCGGGAGGCCGCCATATAGACACCATAGGCTGCGGTCGCCCCGATCGCAGGGGCTCCACGCACAACCATGTCCCTGATCGCGAACTCCACATCCTCGTATGTCTTGCAGATAAAATAGGTATAGGAAGCTGGCAAGACCCTCTGGTCTATCAAGTGCAGGGCTCCATCCTTAAACTCAAGGGTAATGAACGATTCATCCATGGTATGTTTCTCCTTTATGCTATCGGATCCGAATCAGATCCCTTCCATAACTCAGTTATCTAAAGCGTATGGCCTCCCAGCTCTTGTTGACATCCCTTTGAATCTCCTGTTGGTCGAAGCCAAGCACCTTGCGTTTTTCCATAACCATCTTGCCTTGGCAAAAGAGGGTGTCGACATCGGAAGCTTGAGCTCCATAGACCAAGGCGCTGAAAGGGTCGTTGAGTGGGGTCAGATGTGCCTTGTTACTGTCCAGAAGGAGTATGTCGGCTTCTTTTCCTGCTTCCAACGTGCCAATTCTTGCATCTAGGCCAAGGGCCTTTGCCCCATTGATCGTAGCAAGCTTGAGCACCTCGAACGGTTTGAGGTTCCCTAGGGTTCCTGAGAAAACCGAACTGAGCAAGGATGCGATATGCATCTCCTCAAATAGGTTCTGGTTGTTGTTGCTGCTCGAACCGTCGCTGCCGATGGCCACATTGAGGTTGTTGTCCATGAAGGTCGATATGGGTGCGACTCCGCTGGCCAGCTTGCAATTGCTGCTGGGGTTGTGAACCACTGAGGCATTCAGATCTTTCATGAGTGCTATTTCACTGGAACTAAGATGGACGCAGTGTGCAAGCACAGAGCGAATATCCTTCAAGGCCCCTATGGAATGCAAGTAGTGCAAAGGGGTCATCCGGTGTTCTTTTAGGCAGTCATCGACCTCTGTTTTGGTTTCACTGAGATGGGTATGCAGGTTCCTGTGATTGGCCTTTGCCCAATCATGACCATACTGATAGGTCTCCTTGGTGCAGGTGTAGATGGCATGGGGGGCGATATCGAGTGTTATTCTACAGTTCGATGCAGCAATTGCCGTAGAGGTGAGCTTCTCCCTCTCCTTTATTCTCAGCCTGGTGGATTCCAAGTCACCAAAGAGGGTCAGTCCGAGATTGGCCCGGATTCCTCCCTCATTCACTGCACGGGCCGTCGCCTCAGGAAAGAAATACATGTCGTTGAACGTCGCTATGCCACTTTGGATCGACTCGATTACCCCTAGGCGCGAGGCTGTCAGCACATCAGCCTGGGTGAGCTTGTCCTCAATAGGGAAAATCTCCGCAAGCCAAGCTTGTAGGTTTGGCGCATCATCCTTGTAGTTGCGCATATACTGCATGGAGAGGTGGGTGTGGGCGTTTATTAGGGCAGGCATGGCAATCATGCCCGATGCATCTATGGTTTTGTCAGGTTTGAATCCAGCAGGCTTTTCACCTACAAACGATATGTGTATTCCCTCAAGGCCAATATCGCCATAAAAGACCTCTCCCTCTTGTTTCATGGGAATGATCATGGCATTGGAAATTAACGTTTTCATTGGAATATAGTACCATACTGTTCTTAGACAGTCACCCTGTTCCGTTTGATCTTTTTGGTACTTGTCATCTCCATAGGCTCTTGTACCATGGTCAGCTTGGAGATCTTCTTATATCCGGGTAGACTCTGGTTGACCTCCCTGATTATTCCCTCGAGATCCTCTTTTTCAGAGATGCCCAGATTAGCATAATATTCAAAATTCGGATGGATGACTGCTTCTATCAGCTCTGAGGGGCTGTTTTTGTGCTGTTGGTACCCTCTGATGAGTATCTGGTCAACTTGTACATAGAGTTGGAACATATCCTCGATCTCCTCAGGGTACACATTCTTGCCACCTTCGGTGATGATGAGATTCTTCGCCCTACCCTTAAGGTAGAGGTAGTTCTCCTTATCCAGATATCCAAGGTCCCCGGTTTTCAGGTACCCATCCTCATCGAACAGCTCCTTTGTATTGGCCTCGTCATTCCAGTACCCGCTGGTGACGTTTGGCCCTTTCACCAGAATTTCTCCGATACCGTTGGCATCCTTGTCGACAATTTTCATCTCCACCAGGGGGAATACCATCCCCACGGATCTAATTTTGAAATGGCTGATCGGGTTAAGGGTAAGAATGGGACTTGTTTCAGTGAGCCCATACCCTTGGATGAAGTCCAGTCCGAGCTGCTGGTATTGTTTGAAAACCTTTGGGGATAGGGGGCCTGCACCACAGATGAGTATCCTGTTCTGATTCAGGCCTACCTTGCTTAGCAGCAGCTTGTTAAAGGTGCCTCTGAAGATGTTAGCCTTAAGGTATTTCTTGGTGAGTCCGTTTATAACCATCATGCTCCGGATCAGTGCATAGGAGAGCACGCCCTTCTTCCTGACCTGTTTCATCATGCCTGCGAGGATCTTGTTATAGAGCATCGGGATGCCCATGAAAATAGTGACTTGGCCTTTCGTCATGTCCGCTATCATGCGCGAGACTGCTATCTCCTGGCCGAAAACACACTCTGCCCCGAATTTGAGGGTCTCCAGCAGTACCGCAGTACAGCAATATGAGTGGTGTAGGGGAAGCAGTGCATACAGGACGTCCGTTTCGTCCAGACTGAGGAATGTCCCATCACAAGCTTGGTAGACATCGCTGACAATATTGGCATGGGTAAGCATCACCCCTTTTTCATTACCTGTGGTACCGCTGGTAAAGAGGATGGCGGCAATGTCTTCGCAGTTGCTGCTGTGCTTCTGATGCTCTTCTTTCGCCTCGACCTCATCTATGGAAGGGAAGGCCGGACTCACTCCCAGAAGTGTAGCTACGCCCTTGAGAGCCCCGTACCAAGGGGAGTTCTGATCCAGCGCTTCAGCCACCGTCTTGTCACCGAAGATAAATGAAGGCTTACAAAAGGAGCAGAGTCTTTCCATATGGCTGGGGGCCATATGGTTGTCCAAAGGTACGACGATGGCTCCTGAATGCAGTACTGCAAGATAGGCTATCGCCCAGTTCGGGCTGTTCTTGCCGTTGATGATCACCCGATCCCCTGGGGCAACGCCTTTTTCCTGTAGGTATGAGCTGACCCGGACCATCGCCCTTTCTGCTTCGTTGTAGGTAAGGGTAAATCTATCGGGGCCGAAAGAGGTGAAGCAGGGGCGGTTTGGGAATTTGTTTACCGAGATCAAGAACATTTCGATAATAGTGGGCCACTGTCCGCCAAACAGAGTACCTCGTATGTGGTCCAATTCTTCCCAAGAGTGTTTCATTGTTGGGTCTCCCAAGTAAAAGCATATGATATGAATATACTATATGCCATTCCATATGATAGTAAAGAGGTATTTTACAGAAACGATAAAAAATGTCAATAACTGTTTAAGATGTTATATTATTAGGTTTTATGTCTCTAGTAGATTTCTACTATGGTTATGATACTGGGTTTTTCCTCAAATTAGCCGACAGGGAAGAGTCTCGTGTCTTCGGAGAGGGAGGAAATGTCGCTGTATATTACATCGGCATAGCGCTTGAGGACTCTCTTGTCATTGCTTCCACTCAGCACTGCGATGGTATAGCCGGCTTTTGCCTTTTTAGCCATACGCATGTCAGTCTCCGTGTCTCCGACCATGGCGACCTCTTCACTGTCGAGGGAGAAGCGGGAGCAGAAGGCTTCAAATGCTTGGGGGTGTGGTTTCTTGTGATATTTGCTGTCTCGTGTGCTTAGGAAATCGACCATGTGGTCCAGACCCATCTGGGAGAGGAATGTCTTTGATGAGGATTCTGTGTCGCTTGTGATTATTGCTATGCGGTATCCGTTTTCCTTGAGCTTTTCAAAGAGTCGTTGTTGCATTGAGAAGTCGAGATCCTTAAGCCTCTCTCCGACAAGGGCTTCACTGTTCTTTATGTTCTGAAGATAGACGCGGAAAGCCTTGATGGGTTTTATGCGGTAGCGCAGGCAGTACAGGAGGTAGCGCTTGATGATGACTCTCTTCTTATGGGTGAATACCAGGCCCTTTGCGAGGGTGTTCCCCTCATCGTCGATCCCCATGAGTCTGAGCATCGCCTGTTGGGCTCTCTGGTGTTTGCGTTTGTCCTTCCCCATCTCTGCAAATGCGGTGGTGATTGCTTCACTAAGCACTTCAGCCCATACGTGGGCGTAGTCGAAAAGTGTCCCATCCTTATCAAATACAATTCCCTTGAGGTTATACTCGTTTTGTGTCATGTTTTGTATCTTACGAAATTTTGGTAACATGTGGCTAGAGGATTACAGAATGAATGATATAAGTGGCAAGGTATTGGAACGTACGCTTCAGTTCAGGTCTCAAGTTGAGTCTTTGCGCTTCTCTACTGACTTCGTTGTCTACAATCCCTTGCTCTATGCGTGGGATCTCCATGAGAAGTATATCCGTAAGTATGTGAACAAGCAGGTTGAGACCCTCTTCCTCGGTATGAACCCAGGCCCCTTTGGGATGGCGCAGAACGGTGTGCCTTTTGGGGAGGTCAATGCCGTACGGGATTTCTTGCAGCTGGACGGGGAGGTTGGCAAGCCGCCCTTTGAACATCCTGCGCGACCTGTATTGGGTATGGATATCAAACGGAGTGAAGTGAGCGGCAAAAGGCTTTGGGGACTTTTCAGTGAGCGCTTCGGTTCTGCGGAATTTTGCTTTGAGACCCTCACTGTGGTCAATTATTGTCCTCTGGTCTTCATGGATCGTGGCCCTACAGGAAAAAACATCACCCCTGACAAGCTTCCCAAGACTGAGAGGATAGCCCTTGAGACGATTTGTGACAGCTACCTGAAAGATGTGGTTTCCCTGATTCAACCCATCAATTTCATTGGAGTGGGCAAATATGCCGAAACAAAACTGGAGCATCTCTTTCCCCCTCAGGAAGGAAGGGTTGTGGACTCTATACTCCACCCGAGCCCGGTTAATCCCCAGGCCAATAAAGGCTGGGATGAAAAGGTAACTGAAAAGCTGGTCTCCTTGGGAGTATGGGCCTGAGTTTTGTTTGTATGGGTAAACATCCATGTAAGGATACATGCAATGTTTGCACAGTTAAAATATACTCTTTAAGCCTAGATTGTTCCGGTATAAGATAGCTTATAGTGTAGAAATTACAAATCTGTGCTAGACAACTCAGTACGCCTTTGCTATTGTTGTGTCATGGATACCGTGCTTTCTTGTCAGGCCTACGCAAAAGTGAATTTGCATCTTGCTGTCGGATCCCCTTTTGCAGACGGGTATCATCCCATCGAGTCTATATTCTCCTTAGTGGACCTCTCCGACCATATAGAGATGAGATGGAAAGAAAGCGATTCCTTTTCTATTGATGTGAGCGGATTGGAGGCCTTTTGCGATAAAGGGAGTGACACCCTGAGCAAGGCAGCCGGACTCTGGTATGAAAGAAGCCGTCTGCCCCTATCCTTGAAAGTACATTGTGAAAAGCGCATTCCTGTAAAAGCAGGGCTGGGCGGCGGATCAAGCGACGCCGCGGCCTTGCTGACTTTATTGCAACAGGCTGCAGGTGAGAGCGCCCTTCCTCTCCGTGAACTTGAGGAAATAGCTTTGGGTGTTGGCAGCGATGTCCCTTTTTTCCTCTCCAATCACTCTTGCGCTTTGGTTGAGGGCAGGGGGGAGAGGATCAGAGAGCTCTCAGTCGAACCCAAACATATCCTGTTGGCACAGCCTCTCGGATACTCGATATCCACCAAGGAAGCTTATGCATGCCTCGACCGATTGTCAGGGAGAGATGATCGGACAGGGAGGGTGCCTTTGGAAACACTCATTGCCACGCTGGGCAGCAAGACTCCCCACTGGAGAGGTGTTTATTGTAATGACTTTGAGAAATGCACGGACTTTGCTGAGTTTTATGAACAGGCTGCCCTGCTGGCAGGCAAATATGAAGGTTTCGAAAGTTTGTCCGGAAGCGGTTCGTGTTGGTATTTTATAAGCGAATCTGAGAAAAGTGTGTTAGAATTACGTGGGAAACTACAAAGTATATTTTTAGACAGTGTTCAGCTTTGGTGCACTAAGCTGATATAAGGGTTTAGTTTTGAGGACATGAGTTGGAGGTGGTTGTGGACATATCAGAAGTGCGGATACGGAAAGTGAATCAGGCCGGCAAGCTCAAGGCTTATGTGACCGTCACATTCGACAATCAATTTGTCGTGCATAACATTAAGGTCATCGAAGGTCGAGAAGGTGACTTTATCGCCATGCCCAGTCGTCAGCTGGCCAATGGGGAGTTCAAGGATGTAGCACACCCCATTTGCAGTGAGTTTCGTGAACATCTTCAACAAGTTGTGATGGAAGCGTATGTTTCGGATGTTGAAGAAGAGACAAAAACACCCTCTGAAGAATAACCGCTGGACAAAGGATTATATTTAGGATATTGTCGTATCCGTCCTTGGGAAGTCGCCAAGCGGTTAAGGCTCTGGTTTTTGGTGCCGGCATCGGGGGTTCGAATCCCTCCTTCCCAGTCGCATGAGCAATCCCTATCTTAGCGGGTTGCTTTTTGTTTGCCCGTGCATTTGGAGGCAAAGCTCTTGTCGCCCATAATGGGAATCGGGTAGTATGGTGTTCAGTTGGGTGTCTTAGATACCCCTATGTTATGGTAATTGGTGCCAAAATGGCAGCCAATGAGAGTACAAGGAGAAATGTATGTCTGATAAGAGAAATCTTTCTGGAGAGAGAAGAACAACCGATTTCGGTTCCGCTGGTGCGCGCCGAGTGCTGCGCAATAAACGTATCCCTGCTGTAATCTACGGCAAGAAGAAGAATCCGATCCATCTTACCCTTGATGCAAGGGAATTTCATAATAAGGTTCGTTTTTTCTCTGAGACTGCATTGCTCAAGATCACCCTTGGCAAGACGAAATACGAATGCCTGATGAAAGACTATCAGGAAGATCTGATTCGCGGTGAGATCAAGCACGTTGACTTCTATGAGGTTACCCGAGGACAGGCTCTGCGTGCCATGGTTAACATCCATCTTGTCGGCAGCCCAATTGGAACCCGCGAAGGTGGGGTTCTTGAACAGGTTCTCTATGAAGTTGAAATTGAGTGTCTCCCCTCAGACCTGCCCGAGAACATTGAGGCTGATGTGGCCCATCTCGGCTTGAACGAAGTCCTTCACCTCAAGGACGTGGTATTCCCTGATAAGGTAAAGGTCCTTGAAGATCTTGAAAGCGCTGTCGCTTCCGTGAAGACTGTCAGGGAAGAGATTGTTGAGGAAGAGGAAGAAGAGGATGTTGAAGTCATCGATGCTGCTCCTGCAGCCGACGAGGAAGACAAGGATACTAAATGAAGTTGATTCTTGGACTGGGCAATCCAGGTACCAAGTACGAACACTCCCGGCATAACGTTGGATATGCCGCGACTGAACTTTGTGCAGCGTTTTTTCAGGTTCGTCTGAAAAAACGCTGTTTCCGTTTGTATCGGTACGCAAAGATAGATAGGAAGGGGAGTGCGAATCTTTTGGTACAACCTCTGACCTTTATGAATAAGAGTGGAGAGATAGCGAAGTATTTCCCCAAGCAAGATTGTAATGACATGATAGTTGTACTTGACCAGATGGATCTCCCGTTGGGAATGATCAGGATCCGCCAAGGGGGATCTTCTGCTGGGCACAATGGGCTAAAGAGCCTTATCAAGGAGTTCGGCTGCAGTGACTTCGTTCGTATCTATATCGGTATCGGACGTCCCGCACCAGGAGTTTCTGTCGTCGATCATGTACTCTCCAAAGAGGATGACCCTCGGCTTATGGAGGGGGTGAATCTTGCAAATGAGGCCCTTTGTGCCTTGGTTGAGGGAGCAAGCGTCAAGGAGGTGATACATGCCTACAATCGAAAAGTCGGTCCCCACTGAAGTGCTCCGCTTCCTTGAAGAGTGTCACGTAGATCTGACAAAAAAGGTCGCCGTAGCCTTTTCTGGTGGAAGTGACTCCCTTGCCCTGCTTTTGGCACTTTCTAGCCTGCTCGACCCTGTCCAGATCTTTCCCCTCTATGTGAATCATGGGCTTCGCAGTAATGATGAGCTCCAGGAGGAGATTTCCCTTAATCGGAAAAACTGCGCAAGCTTGGGTTTGGATCTTACTGTGCTGACCCTGCCAAGGGGTCTGGTGGAGGAGACAGCACGGGCCAGAGGGTCCGGTATTGAGGATTCAGCCCGGTTGTTGCGATATGCCAAGCTGGAAGAGGCATGTGTGGCCCTGGGTTGTACGTATCTTGCAACCGCACACAATGCAGATGACCAGATGGAAACCATCCTCAAGCGGGTGTTTCAAGGTAGCAGCATCGCTTCCTTGGAAGGGATAGTAACCGTTCAGAGAGGTTTTTCCTCTCCTACAACCATACTGAGGCCTACGTTGGCTTTAACTCATGCACAATTGCAGCGGTATGTGGCAGACAGCGGTTACCGCTGGTCAGAAGACTCCACCAATGCGATGGAGTGCTACGAACGAAATGCAATCAGAAAAAACCTGACCCCTGCCATCCTCTCCCTCTACCCGCAGGCACATACCGCTATGATGAGGCTCTCTTCCCGCACCCGGGAGGTCTCCCTTCTTCTGAAAGCTCTCACTGCTGAAGCTTTGAAAAAAGTCATCTTTACTGAGTGTGCGGGCATATCATTGGATGACTTCCTTGAACTGGAGCCGACAATACGGGATACTGTCTTACTACGCATGTTTTCTCATATTGCAGGGGGGGAGGAGTTGCGAATCTCCTATGCAAAGGTACAGCAGGTCCGTAGTGAACTGGAAGCAAGTTCGGCCTCTACGCGTTGGACCATTATCAGTGGGAAAACTGAGGCAACCCTTTCAGATGGATGGTTTTCCTTGCAACGGGAAGCGCTCCCCTTCAGTTTTTGTCTGCCACTCGATACAATTGGGTCTCAGGTGACAGTCGAATTGGGAGAGGGAACAGTATTGGGTATTCATCGTGAGAGTGATGACCCCCTCCTATTGCGTATTGCAGAAGGGAGTCTGATCCATCCGATAGTGCGTTCACCCTTGGAAGGGGACCGCATTGAATTAGAAGGGAAGACCGTATTGCTGAGCAAGCTCTTTTCTGAATGGAAAATCCCTCCGACTATGCAGAAACGAATTCCCGTCCTTGAGGACGTTACGGGGATAGTGGCTGTGTTTGGAAGGTTTCTTGGTGGAAAAGACAGGTTGTGCTCCAGGAGTAAAACTCCCCTTGCCGGAAGAACAACAAATATATATAGTATTAGCAAAAGGAACGAGAGAAGTGAAACTTAAAAAAGAAGACCACGACAGAGATAATGATACCAGGAAAGACGATAAGGGCAATAACCAGTATTGGCAGGGCCCTTCCCGGGATGGGAAAAAGCCCCCTTTCAAGCCACAGAACAACCCGAAAAACAGGTTTGCCTTGATGGTATTCATCACTTTGGCGATAACTTTTGCTTATATGTTTTTCAACAGCGCAAGTGCAGCTGAACAGGTGGTCCCCTATACCACCTTCATTTCTTATGTCAATTCCGGTGAAGTCACCAGCGTTGAGATCAAGGAACAGTCCCAGATCAACTTCGTGCTGAGAAATGGTATCACTGCTAAGACACGCATCCCATATTTTGATGAGAGCCTTCTGGATACGTTGAAAGCCAAAAAGGTCGTTGTCACCGGATCCGTACAGGAAGTTTCCTTGCTTCAGATACTGTTACAGCTTCTGCCTTGGATTATTTTCATCGGATTTACCATCATGCTTTACCGTCAGTCCAGCGGATTGAATGGAAAGATGATGTCCTCTTTGGGGAAAAGCCGAGCCAAGGAGTACCTCGATACTGATACCAAAACAACCTTCAAGGATGTTGCCGGGCAGGTTGAGGCCAAATATGAATTGGAAGAGGTGGTGGAATTCCTCAAGAGCCCTGACCGCTTCACTCAAGCCGGGGCAAGGATTCCCCGTGGAGTGTTGCTGGTCGGTCCTCCTGGAACAGGAAAGACCCTTCTGGCCAAGGCTGTCGCCGGCGAAAGTGGGGTAGCCTTTTTTCATACCAGCGGTTCTGACTTTGTTGAGATGTTCGTCGGTATGGGTGCCGCTAGGGTACGCGACCTTTTTGAACAGGCAAGGAAAACATCCCCCTGTATTCTTTTTATTGATGAGCTGGACGCTGTCGGCCGTACCCGTGGTGGTGGCCTCGGCGGAGGTAACGATGAGCGGGAACAGACTCTCAACCAGATCCTGGTAGAGATGGATGGATTCTCCTCTACGACAGGTGTCATCGTGATGGCAGCCACCAACCGCCCTGATGTCCTCGATCCTGCGCTGTTGCGCCCCGGACGTTTTGACCGACAGGTAGTTGTGGATCTTCCGGATATCCAGGAGCGCGAGGACATTCTCAAGATCCATGTGCGCAAGGTGCAACTGGAAGATGATGTGGACTTGCAGAGGCTGGCCCGAGGGTCAGCCGGTACAAGCGGTGCAGACCTCGCAAACCTGGTCAATGAGGCCGCCCTTTTTGCCGCTCGCAAAAGAAAGACAACCGTCTCCATGGAAGATATGGAAGCTGCACGGGATAAGATTCTGCTTGGGGTGGCACGGAAGAGCCGGGCCATGACTGAAGAGGACAAGCTTGCTACAGCCTACCATGAGGCAGGTCACGCCTTGCTGCACTACCACCTCGACAATCTCGATCCTCTACATAAGGTCACGATCATCCCTCATGGCAGGGCGCTGGGGCTTACAGTAAGCCTGCCCGAACGTGATGCCTATACCAAGAACCGTTCCATGCTCCTGGATTGGATCAAGGTCACTATGGGTGGGTATGTGGCAGAGGACCTTGTCTACGGAGAGACCACTACCGGTACCAGTAATGACATCAAGCAGGCCACTGACCTGGCTCGTAGAATGGTGACAGAGTGGGGGATGAGTGGACTGGGATTCGTCAATTATGCCGATGAGTCGGAACCGTTGTTCTTGGGCAGGGAGATATCCCAGCGCAAGGAGTACAGCAACGAGACTGCAAACCAGATTGATCAGGAAATCCATAAGATCCTTGACGAAGCGATGGAGGATACAAGAAAAATCCTTACCGAAAAGCGTGAGGAACTTGATATTCTGACCTATGAACTGGTTGAAAAAGAGAGTTTGGACGATAGCCAGATTCGCGTCTTACTTGGGTTTGAACCTTGGGTCTCCACTCCCAGGCAAATCAAGAATCCTGCAAAGAAGAGAAAAAAGCCTGAAGTAAAGGCAGCTCCAGAAAAAAATGAGAGCGAGACCGCTAAAGAATAAGGATACCTATGTCAACCGACTCCAATCTAACGAGAAACTTTTGTATCATTGCGCATATTGACCACGGCAAGTCGACACTTGCCGACAGGTTTATCGAAACTGCCAAGTTCGGCACCCCACGAGGGCCCTCACAGGCCCAGATGCTGGACAACATGGATATTGAACGCGAGCGTGGGATCACCATCAAGAGTCAGGCGGTTAGTATCCCATACACTGCAAAGGATGGGAAAACCTATAACCTGAACCTGGTCGATACCCCAGGACACGTGGACTTTTCCTATGAGGTCTCAAGAGCCATCAGTTCCTGCGAAGGTGCTTTGTTGCTCATTGATGCGGCTCAGGGAGTCGAGGCCCAGACAATAGCCAATCTCTACATGGCTGTGGAACACAACCTGACTATAATTCCTGTCATCAATAAGATAGACCTTCCCTCTGCGGACATTGACGCCTGCCTGCACCAGATTGATCATGATCTGGGACTGGATAGCGATATGGCCGTACAGGTGAGTGCTAAGACAGGAGTGGGGGTAGCCCAGCTCTTTGAGGCGATTGTCGAGTTTATTGAACCTCCCAAGGGGCGTGATGACGCCCCTTTGCAGGCACTTATCTTTGACTCCCACTATGACCCCTACAGGGGTGTCATCGTCCACTTCAGGATTTTCCAGGGGTTGATGAAAGAGGGGCAGGACGTTAGGTTCATGCACGGCGGTTCTACCTATAAGATAGAGGAACTGGGCATCTTCCAGCTCGGGCTGATAAAGAAAAAAGAGCTTCGATTCGGCGATGTCGGCTACTGTATAGCAGGCATCAAGACGATCAGTGACGTAGGGGTAGGTGATACCATAACCTCCACCGTCAAGGGAGCGAAGGAACCTCTGCCAGGATTTAAAGAGGTCAAGCCTGTAGTCTTCAGCTCCATCTATCCTGTGGATACCAATGACTATGAAGAACTGGTAAGTTCAATTGAGAGGCTAAAGCTCAATGACGCATCCTTGATCTATGAGAAAGACAGTTCGGCTGCACTCGGGTTTGGATTCAGATGTGGTTTTTTGGGCATGTTACATCTTGAGGTCGTGCAGGAGCGTATTGAACGTGAGTTTGACCTCTCCATCGTATTCACCAGCCCCTCAGTAGAATATATCGTCCATCTTAAGAACGGCGAGGTCAAGCACATCGACAATCCCCTGGATTATCCTGATCCAATGCAGGTGGAGTATGCCGAGGAACCGTATATCAAGGCAAGTGTGATAACCCCGACCAAATTTGTAGGGCCGGTCATCAATCTCTGTCTGGAGAAACGCGGTAATCAGAAAGAGATGAACTATCTGGATGAGAAGCGCGTAGAGCTTGTATACGACATGCCTCTTGCTGAGGTCTTGTTTGATTTCTATGACAGGCTCAAGTCTATTTCACGTGGATATGCTTCTTTTGATTATGAGGTCCAGGATTATAAGAGGACCGATCTCGTCAGGCTGGATATTCTGGTCAACGGCGAGCCCGTTGATGCCTTGAGCCAGTTGGTCTTCAGGGGAAACAGCCAGACCAGGGGCAGGCAAGTGTGTAACCGCCTCCGTGCGGAAATCCCCCGGCAGCAGTTCAAGATTGCAATTCAGGCAGCTATTGGTGGGACTATTGTAAGTCGTGAGACGATAACTGCATTTCGCAAGGACGTCACAGCCAAGTGTTATGGTGGTGATATCAGCAGGAAGCGCAAGTTGCTTGAGAAGCAGAAGGAAGGAAAGAAGCGCATGAAGATGGTTGGAAACGTTGAGATCCCCCAGAGTGCTTTCCTTGCCGTACTGAAGAGTGACGAGGCCTCCTCGTAAATAGAGAAGCGGAGACAGGCCCAATAACGCCTTGTCAAAAAAATCTTATCTGCATGTATGAGAGCTTTTGCCTAGGCAAGGGCTCTTTTCT
>DUPO01000149.1 GCA_012838275.1 Spirochaetales bacterium | reverse complement strand
CCAGGGCCTTGATTGGTAATATTGCCTGTCTCCATGACATACCCCTGATGGGCTGTCCTGAGGGCGACGTTAGCGTTCTGCTCGATGAGCAGGACTGTGACGCCCTCCTCATTAATCTTTCGGATGATGGAAAAGATATCCTTCACCACCAAGGGGGCAAGGCCCAAGGAGGGCTCATCCATCATGATGACCTTTGGGTTTGCCATAAGGGCCCGTCCTACTGCCAACATCTGCTGTTCGCCGCCTGAGAGGGTTCCTGCCTGTTGCCAGTGCCTCTCTTCCAAACGGGGAAACAGGCTGTAGACATGCTCAAGAGCTTGTTTTTCTCTTTTGCCATCCTGGAGATATCCTCCAATCTTCAAGTTTTCCAAGGTGCTCAGGTTGGGGAATACCCTCCTGCCCTCAGGAACCAGGACAAGCCCCATCTCCACTATCTTGCGGGTATCCATCCCATTGAGCTTCACCCCATCATAAAAGATACTTCCGCTGGCAACGGGCACAAGGCCCATGATAGAGCGCAACGTGGTAGATTTGCCGGCGCCGTTGGCACCGATAAGGGTGACTATCTCATGTGCGTTGACATCGAAGGAGATGCCATTAAGGGCAACGATACCTCCATAACATACTCTCAGGTCGCGTATTTCCAATAGACTCATTCTTCTTCAACTCCCAAATATGCCATGATGACGGCAGGATCGTTCTGAACCTCATTAGCACTCCCCTGTGCAATGGTCTTGCCATAGTCCAGCACATAGATCTTGTCGGAAATGTTCATGACCAGGTCCATATGGTGTTCGATGAGGAATATTGTCAGGGAGAAGGATTCCTTTATCTCCTGGATGAAGAGTGCCAGCTCTTCAGTCTCCTTGGGGTTCATCCCTGCAGCCGGTTCGTCAAGCAGGAGGAGCTTTGGCCCTGTAGCCAGAGCCCTCGCGATCTCGAGCTTGCGCTGCTTGCCATAGGGAAGAGAAGAGGCCTTCTCATCACGGTGCATATGCAGGTCGATGGTATGCAAAAGCTTGTCGGCTTCCTGATTCATCATCAGCTCTTCGGCTTTGTTAAGCCTGAAAGCCGAACGCAGCATACCTGCCTTGATGTGACAGTGCTTAGCGATGAGGACATTCTCAAATACCGTCAAGTCCTTAAACAGCCTGATATTCTGAAAGGTCCTAGCCATACCAAGACGTGTTATCTTATCAGGGGTGTTGATCACCTGGTGCTCGTTCAAGGTCCTGTAGGTCCCGTTGTAGATCTTCTTCATCTTCGACCGTGGGTAGTTCTCTCCAATGACCTGACCGTCGAAGGTCACTTTACCGTTGGTAGGCTGGTAGCCACCGGTTATGACATTGAAGGCAGTGGTCTTACCGGCCCCGTTGGGTCCGATAAGGGCTGTGATCCTCCCTTCGGGAATCTCTATGTTGAGATCATCGACGGCTACGACACCGCCAAACTGCATGGTTATATGCTCGGTCTTCAGAAGGATGTTGTTCATGCCCGGCCCCCTTCACTTTTCCCGGTCCGCTTAAAGCGTCCCAGCAGACGGTCCCAGCTGAACTCATTGCTGCCCATCAGTCCCTTGCGGTAGACAAGTACCACCACCATCAGAAGGATGGAGAAGATGACCATTCTGAAACCGGTCCTGAACAGAGGGACCTGCCAGTCGCCGAAGAAGAGCGGCTGGTCGAAGAACCGCAGCCACCACTCCTTTGCCGCTGTGACCAGGAATGCGCTGATGATACTGCCTGACACACTCCCGATTCCTCCGATAACAACAATAAGCAAGATGTCGTAGGTCAGGGGGATGGAGAAGGTTTTCGCTTCGATGGAGCGCATGTACATTGCCAAAAGACCCCCTGCGATGGCAGAGAAGAATGAACTTACCACAAAGCTCATGGACTTGTGCTTGAACAGGTTGATGCCCATCGCCTCTGCTGCGATCTCATCCTCACGGATGGCCTTGAAAGCCCTTCCGTAGGATGAGTTTATCAACAGCAGGATAAAGGCAATACAGACGCCCACCACTATGAAGGGCGTCAGCAAGGAGGGGATAAGCCCCCAAGCCATCTCAGGAAAGTTGGGAATCTTGTTCAGGCCGTAGGAGCCGTTGGTGATCTGGTCGAAGTTAGGGGAGGAAAAGATGGCGCGCACGATCTCTGAAAGCCCCAAGGTTGCTATGGCCAGGTAGTCGCTCTTTAGTCTGAGGACTGCGACCCCTACAATGGCTGCGATGCCAGCAGCCAGCAGACCGCCCAACAGCAGGGCAATGAACGGGAAAACGCTCTGTATGAATGCGGGGCTATCAGCAATAAGCATCTTCATCGCCCTGATAAAGGGGTGTACGCCATTCATATAGTAGACGCCATCGAGGCTCTTGACCGGAATGATGAGGATCGCAGTGGTATAGGCACCGATGGACATGAAGCCTGCCTGACCCAGGCTGAACAGCCCGGTAAAGCCGTTGAGCAGGTTCATGGAGACAGCGACCAGAGCAAAGATGACTCCCTTCTGCAAAACTGATACCAGCATGCCGTGTTGAAGCCGGTTCGCACTCAACCAGTAGAGGAAGACGATGGCCAGGACAAAAGAAATTGTGGTCAGGAGGGTATTTCGTTTACTATTCATGGCTACACCTTCTCCACATTCTTTTCACCAAACAGACCTGTCGGTTTTATAAGCAACATTATTATCAGCAACAGGAAGGTAAAGGCATCACTGAAAGTCGAGTAGCCGAGGGCTATGAGCAACGTCTCTACGATACCGATGAAAAATCCTCCGACCACAGCGCCGGGAATGTTTCCGATACCTCCGAAAACCGCTGCAACGAAGCACTTCAAGCCTGGCAGTGTCCCAGAGAATGGGGTCACTGACATACGGTCGGTAAAGTACAGGATCGACCCAACGCCAGCTAAAAGGGAACCGATGGCAAAGGTAACCGAGACGATCCGGTCGATGTTGATACCCATCAGCTTGGCCGTCTCAAAGTCCTTGCTGACAGCACGCATCGCCATGCCGGTCTTGGTCTTGTTGACCAGGATCATCAGGATGATGACCAATATGATGGTAAGGATAGGGGTAAGAATCGTGACAAAGGAAGCGCTGAGCTCCCCTATCCTGAATATTCTCTTGAGGTAGGGCAGTTCGGGATACCCGCGGGGTATTGCCGTAAAGATGTAGGTGGAAAGGTTCTGCAAAAGATAGGAGACCCCGATGGCACTTATCATGATGGACATGCGAGGGGCATTCCTAAGCGGCTTATAGGCAAACTTCTCTATGCCGATACCCATTACCGTGGTGACAACCAGGGTAATGATGATGGCCACAGGCCAGGGGAAGCTGGCAAGGGCGAAGATCATGAAATAGCCGGCCATCATGAAGATATCGCCATGGGCGAAGTTGATCAGGCGGAGGATGCCATACACTAACGTGTAGCCGATGGCAATCAGGGCGTAGGCTCCTCCTAAAGAAATTCCCGTCAGACAGTGCTGCAGGATGGTTGTCATACTCATCAGAAGTTCTCCATATCCGAACGTGGTGTTCTCAGTGAAGGAGAACGGTTCGATTTCAATGGGGTTAAAGGTTACGTGATAGTAGCATGTGCACACTACGGGGGCAATCAAGAAAAAGAAGGAAACAAGCGAAACCAAACAGTGCTATATATATAATATAGAAGAGCGTGGCTACCGTCTTCTTTGCGCCCTACCCTACCAACCGAGAAATTAGGATCATAAAAAAAATGAAAATCCGAATACCAAAAATCAAAAAGCAAAGCACAAACCATTAGGACAAGTTCTGTCGGGATGGCTAGCCATCCCGACAGAATCCAGAACAATCTGTTATAAAACGCTGACAGTCTTCAGGAACTTGAACTGACCGTCCTTCACTGTCTTGATGAATGCCATCTCCT
>DUPO01000148.1 GCA_012838275.1 Spirochaetales bacterium | reverse complement strand
TAAACGCAGCATATGAGCATCTTCTGCCCGGAGCAGGGACCTACTGCATGATCGGCCTGTCAGTGTACTACGCTCTGGCCATGGTCATTCCCACCCTCTACCACCGTAAGGACCTTCAGGGCCCGTTCCTCTTCGTCTCATTCCTTCTGCCTGCCACCTTCCTGGTCTCCTTGATATCCTTCTGGGCAACCCACAGCTATGCCCTGTTCATGGTGGTCAATGCCTTCATGTTGGTCCTTCACTATCTGATCGGACAGCGTGATTCCTTTAGGGTAGATGACCTGACAGGCCTTCCCTCCAGCTCCCTGCTTCAGCGGAATCTTATTCGTATCTTCAGGACCAAGGCTTCCTATGTGCTCATTCTGATAGATATAGAGAACTTCAGGAACTTCAACGTCCGCTACGGCCGGCAGCTTGGGGACAAGATGTTGGTCGCCCTTGCAGGGTTTTTGAGCACCCTAGGTAGCTGGAATGAGGTATTCAGGCTTGAGAGTGACCGTTTTTGCCTTTGCATGCCAGCCTTGGGCAAAGAGGGTGCCGATGCCCTGATTGCAAGGATACAGGAGCGGATGGGCAGGTCCTGGGAGCTTGAGGGGGCTGAGGCAGACATCCAGGTAAATCTTGCAGTGATCAGCATACCCGAACAGGTCTGCAACCTTGAAGAGCTGGAGCAAGCGACAGACCGACTGTTTATGGAGATGAAGACCGGACGAAAGGACTCTGTGATTGTCCATACCCGGGAGGATTCCATCATTCAGCAACAAAAGTTGAATATCATCACAGCCCTGAGGAATTCCGTGCGTCATCCCGAGCAAGTGAGGGTAGTATACCAACCGATATATGAGTTGGAGAACGGACGCATGATATCAGCGGAAGCGCTTATGAGGATAGAGGACAGGCCTCTCGGATGGTTGGAGCCTGCCGATTTCATTGCCTTGGCCGAACAGACCTCCCTGATAGTGCCCCTTAGTCATATATTGCTTGCTGAGGTGTGTCGGATGGTCAAAAGGATTCCTGAGGGTTCCCTGGAGTGTGTTGCAATCAACCTGTCAGGCAAGAACATGGAATTGAAATCAGTAGGGAAAATACTTCTGGGGATACTCGAGGCTGAGGAAGTTGATCCTAAGAGGATCTGCTTTGAAATTACCCAATCGGTACTCCTGCAATCGTATGAGAGGGTGGCCGGTGTGATGCAGGAGCTTTCGCAACAGGAAATTACTTTTGCACTGGATGATTTTGGTACGGGGTATTCGAACGTGCAGGCACTGATGGATCTGCCCTATCAATTTGTAAAGTTCGACAAGAGTGTCATACAGCGGTCGACCGACAATCCGCAGATGCTTATCTCGTTGGTGGGTATGATGGGCAAGATGGGCAAGTGCACCATAGCTGAAGGGGTGGAGACCGATGAGGAGCTCTTGTTGGTCAGGGATATAGGTTTCGACCGTGCCCAGGGTTTCATACTCTCAAAGCCGTTGGACGGGGAGGCCTTGCTTGAACTGCTCGGAAGGTCTTGAGGATATTCCTACCGGTCTGTCGGGTTTCTTTTCTCATAGAGATAAATTCCAAACACACCCAGACTTCCTACCAGGGCAGAGGCCCCTGTACTGATCCAGAGCAGGTTCATGCTGTGCGACGCTATGATGGCCCCTCCGACCAAGGGGGCTATTGCATGACCGGTTCCCATGATGATGGGCAGGATGGCACTGAAGCGTGCCCTATGGCTGATGGGGGTGTTGTTGGCTATGTAGAAGTGCTCGTTGGTCGCCGATATGATCTCCCCTAAAGTAAAGACAGCGGTCAAGATCAAAAAACTCAAGGGAAGCTTGGCAAATGCATACAGGGAAAAAGCAACAGCGTACAACAACCCCGAAATGACCGTATTGGCCAGTGGGTGGAACCTTCTGAGTTTGCTTACAAGCAGGGGGGTAAAGAGAACAACCACGATTCCATTGAGTGCCATCATTTTTCCATACAGGGGGGCACCTTGCAGTCCAAACAGGTCAGTGGTCAGCAGGGGTAGGGCGAAGAGGGTCTGGCTGTAGGCATAGCTGAAGAAGGTGATGAAGAATGCGAATAAAATGAGTTTTGGTCTGGTCAGCAAAGCCTTGATGATGCCTCCCTCTTCCCCTTTCTCACTCGTCATCCAGTCAAGGCTCTCCCGCAGCACCTCCTTGGATGGCTTTGTCTCCCTGATCTTCCACATGACCAGCAGTGTGGAGAGGATCCCAGCCAAGGCATTGCCCCAGAACAGCCATTTTGGATTTGCATAGAAGAGATATCCTGCAATGATGGGACCAAAGGCATACCCCAGGTTATGGCCCAGGTAGAGCAGGGAGAATGCAACCTGGCGGTCCTTGATGGTGGTGACGTCGGTCTTGAGGGCTTCCCTGGCAGGATCGACCGCGCCATCGAAAAAAAGCCCTATAAGTATCAAGAACGGGATGATGGGACTGCCTTCCCAGAAACCGCAGAGGATGAAGCACCCGTCCATAAGCAGCTGGGAGGCGACCATCACCGGTTTTCTCCCTATCTTGTCTGCCAGCTTGCTTCCCAGGAAAGAGCCCGGCACATAGAGCAGGGAAGCGACTGTCATGAAGCTGCCGGCCTCAAGGGTCGAGTAGCCTAGCCTTTGGGTTAGGTAGAGGGCGAGGAAAGGGTAGACGAAGATGCCCACCCCATTGATCATGGTTGCAATGAAGAGCACATAGACCGACTGGTTCAGCCCCTTGTATAGCGCGAGTGGGTTTTCCACCCGCCACTTCATAGGATAGCCTCGATTGCTTTTGCCAGCCCGTCCTCAGAGTTGGAGGCTGTGACTTTATGGGCGTGGCGCTTTATCTCATCAGGAGCGTTGTCCATTGCCACTGAGTAGCCTGCAATCTTGAGCATCCCCAGGTCATTGAAGTAGTCTCCGATCGCCATTGCCTGACTTGTCTCGTAGCCATATGCTTCGCAAATTGCTTCAAGGGCATGGCCCTTGTCGACATCCTTTGCTGATATTTCCAGATACCTGGGTCCTGACAGATAGATGTTGAACAAGGAGGAGTACTTTTGCTGTAACTGGCTTTCCATCTTCTGTACAGCTAGAGGGTCCTCGCTCATAACCAATAGCTTGTAGGGAAGTTCCCCATTATTGGCACAATGATCGGGCAGTTCATCAAAGGGAACAACCCTCCCCTCGGTTTTGGAGACAGAGGTCTCAAACGCCATCCAAGGGCTTTCCTTCTGGATATACCAACGCCTGTCTGTGTAGATGAAGGACTCAAACCCCTTGCCCTCCAAAAAGGAGAGCACTTTCTGTGCATCTTCCCAAGCGATTGGATGGGATGCGAGGATCTTCCCTTCATCCACGACAAGGGCTCCGCTATAACAACCCAATGGGCCTGTTATGCCCAGCTCTTTCTGCAATACCTCAAGGCTTGAGGCTTTTCTTCCGCTACACAGGGCAATGGTAATGCCCTTCTGGTAGGCTTTGGCGATTACGCGCTTGTTTTCAGCGGATATCTGGTGGTTGGTGTCAAGCAACGTTCCGTCTATATCGGTACAAATGAGTTTACAGTCAAACATGGCAATATAGTAGTATAAGGGAGAGTTCTTGTATACCAGCTCTTGTCTAAGAAGCTGTAGCCAATGGATCTGTAGCTTAAACAGGAATGCTTGTATTGGCCTTGGGGGGGTAGTCCCCGGTACATCTTAATCAATTTGTAAAGGAATACCCATTGTTTGATTACTCTTTTGAAGTAATGCAAGGACTAGTCTTAGTATAAATAGCGATATATGAGTATTTATTGGGTTTGTTTGTGTTAAAGCTTCATATATGATGCTTTAGAAGAAACGAAATTGGGAATAGATAGACTCTATAACCTTTTCCTCTATACCCACTTCTGATGCAGTTTGCTTCCAGCCTTTCACCCCTAGGCATACTTCTTCAACGATGCTTTCTGCGCGGCCTCTGACAAGATTTACCCGTTTTCCACACTCCTTGAAGTCCTCAAGGGTGAAATGATCCCTTTTGCCCTGCATGCTCATCTGATGTTGGGAAACCCATTTGCTGCTTGCCCTATAGCTGTAGGTAAGGTCATATGCAGGTGCTAGGCTCCACATACCCTTTCTGTCCATAAGAAAGGAGATGTTCTTCACATGGTCATCCTGATTCCTGGCAACAATATTGAAAGCCATCCTTCTGAAGAGTTGTTCGCGACTTTTTTGACCAAGGTCCAGACGATCCATCACTTGAAAAGCTTGTTCGTAGCTATAGGCATCAGGCTGGTTATAGTCAAAATGAGCCAAAGCACCCAAGCTTTGCATATGGATCTTCTGCCCATCATCCAGGCGGTCAAACCTTTTGGTCATGAAGTGATTTCGTCCATTTTCAGAGTAGAGACGACAATCAGCCATAGCGATATTGCAAGTTTTTGCAAGCAGGGAGTATGCATACTCGATCAGGGTGAAGCCTTTGCTGTCTGAAACATCCTTATCACCATTGCCCGTTATGCCGTCAAACTTCAACAGCCAGTACTCAAAACCCTCCGGTGCTGGTACCTGCCCTGATCGGGTCTCGTGGGTTGTAGGATTGAAGGCGATGACAGCCTTTGCCCGGGCTCCACCAGCAGAAGAGCCTACCTGCAGGATTTGTTTGAAGGCCTTGCTGTCCAAATCCCTGTCATTGGGGTCGAGCACTACAGAAATGGATTTCCTTTTTTCCAGCACAAGGGATGCAAGTTCAACCAGACGATCCACATGCAACAAGGAAGAACTTTGATCCGCTTCCATGAGAGGGTAATATTCCAAAGCCCCCATACCTCTGGTACCTGTGTAGCAGAGCCTATCAATGGCGTTGAACTCTGATTCGCGTATTCCCTGTTGGGCTAGCCAGGCTTGTATGACGGCATTTCCGAAGGCGTCGGGCAGGCTGTCAGCCAAAAGGCCCGGAAGCCCATGAAAGGTGCCCTTGGACAGCTCGGGAAAGGAGTAGGGCTTTGCAGCCAAGGGCATCTTGAGAGGGGAGACTTCAATATTGCTTCCTAGAAAATCCTTGTCAAACTGGAAAACCCCAAGGTTTTGTTCTGGAACCAGCTGGACTGCACCAATGCGAGTATCCCAGAGCTTCACTTCAGCTATGGTGTTCATCTCTCATCTCCCCAGACGAAAGGCTTCTTTGCTTTTGTTTCAGCAACCTCTTTAGGATTCCTGACACGCTGTCTTTTCTTTCCCTGAGAAAGGAGCGTCTCCATAGGGCGAATTGATTCGGCTATGATGAAACCATCGAGGGAGGAAAGAAGGTTCAAAGTCCTCAAAACCCTGATAAGCGTAGTCGTCTGCACCGGCATGCCGCTTTCCAGTCGAGCCACCGTGGACTTTGATACACCACTTTCTTCTGCCATCTTTTCTTGTGTTAGCTCACTATCTATGCGTAGGCGTGCTAGGCGGGAACCCAGCTCCTTGAGCACTGTCTCATCACTAAGGTGTTCGTGAAGTTTCATGCGCTGCTCCTTCTCTATAGGTAGTATACTTCTTGGAAAGAAAGAAAACAATATAAACTATCTTATATGAATCTTTATCCTTATAAATCAATATAATATGTGATATATGATACTTTATACTATACTCTGAATAGGAGAGAGCAGGCTTGTTTTCCTCCAGTGCCCACCGTATCATTGACACAACAGGAGGCCTGCCATGAAATTACGGTACTTGAAAGGGATATTCAAAACCCATGACTTGCGTTTCATCAGCTCTGAAAATGTGAGCGGAGACTATTGGATAATAAAACTTGAGACTCCCTATCCCATG
>DUPO01000147.1 GCA_012838275.1 Spirochaetales bacterium | reverse complement strand
TATGGGAGCTTTTCCTTGGGGAGGTGGACAATAGTGTCTATTTGCTCTATCTTTATTTGACGGGGTCCCTACCGGTTGACCTCTCTGAAATCTGAATTTTCAAATTCTTAAAAAGGCGATATATAGTATTCATGAAATTTACCGAACTACCCTTAAGTGAGCAAGTGCTCAAAGGCGTCTCATCTGCCGGCTTTACCGAATGTACGGAAGTGCAAAAACTCGTGCTTCCCGTAAGCCTTACCCGCAAAGATGTGATGATCCAATCAAAGACTGGCAGTGGAAAAACAGCAGTCTACGTGCTAACAATCCTGGAAAATTATGTACAGGCGGTCAAGGAAGGCAAAAGCCCTCCCAAGGCCCTCATTGTAGCTCCTACCAGGGAGCTTGCAGTCCAGATCGAAGAGGATACCCTCAAGCTCTCATCACACATTCCCGGCCTCACTGTGGGGTGTTTTTATGGAGGGGTGGGATATGCAAAGCAGGATAAGGCCATTGCAGATGGCTGCGACATCTTTGTAGCCACCCCCGGAAGGATCCTGGACTACCAGAAGATGCGGAAGATAGACTTCAGGAACTTTGATATTTTCGTGGTCGATGAGGCTGACAGACTGTTTGACATGGGATTCTATCCTGATATCCAGAACATGTTCAGCATGCTGCGTCCCTGCACTGAGAGACAGACCATGCTCTTCTCGGCAACCTTGGGAACCAAGGTGAAGAACGTTGCCTGGTCGTTCATGAACAATCCTGTGGAGATTGAGGTCCAGCCTGAGGAGATGACCGTAAAGGCCATTACCCAGGAGCTTTACCATATTTCCAAAAAGGAAAAGTTCGGCCTGCTGCTACAGCTTCTGAGCAAGGAAAACCCTGAAAACTGCCTTCTTTTCTGTAATACGAAAGCACGGTGCATCGAGGTTTCCAAACGTCTTACACTCAACGGATATGCCACCAAGTACCTGATGGGAGACCTCCCCCAGGCTAAACGGCTGGAAACTATCGACCGCATGAAAGAGGGGAAGATCAAGTTCCTGGTTGCAACTGACGTTGCTGCCCGTGGCCTTCAGATCGACGATCTCGAACTTGTGGTCAACTATGACATTCCCGATGACTTTGAAAGTTATGTCCATAGGATAGGGCGAACCGCAAGGGCAGGCAAGAGCGGTAAGTCCATTACCCTGGCTGATGAAGAGTATGTGTTTGGCCTGGAGCCGATCGAAACCTATATCAACATGAAGATTCCAGTGATCTGGCCTGCTGAAGGGGAGCTGCCTGAGGTTGAGGACAAGAGCGCCAAGTTCTCCTTCCGCGACCTTGTGCGTAATGACGAGTACTCACGATCGCCCTCCTCCGGTGGAGCAAGAGGCCGTGGGGGCAGACCTTCCCCTGGTGGAAGAAGGCCTGCAGCCCGTCGTGATGGTCCTCCCTCAAGAAGGGACAGCTCCCCACGTCCTCCCCGCAAGGCACAGGGCTCCAGACCAGCTCCAGCCCCAAGAGGTGGCGCACAGCCGTCTAGACGCCCTAGTGGTTCAGACCATGCAGGACGCAGAAGCGGCTCGAAGAGCTA
>DUPO01000146.1 GCA_012838275.1 Spirochaetales bacterium | reverse complement strand
ACAGGGGAGTTGAAGAGATGCCGAACTTAAAACCCTGTTCACTTTTCTGGTACTCCAGTTGGTCCGCCTGCATCCTGTACAGCGATTGTAGTTGTTCAAGATTGAGGTTCCCTTTTTTCTGAGCATTGCGTAGCTGTTGGTCTGCTTGGGCAAAGGTAGGAAGGCTCTCTTCCTGCCACTCCTCTATGAAGGCCTGCAAGGCCTCCTGCTCAAGAGGCACGATCTCTTCTCTGTCCAGTTCGTACTGGGTGGTCAGCTTCGGGTAGGAGGAAGCCTTGATCGGCAAAGCTAGGGTGAAAAAAACTAGTGTTGTGATGAGTATCAGGTGCTTTCTCATGATGCCCTCCTCTTCTTGTCGTAAATGGTTCCATACAACATCGGGATGATGAATAAGGATGTCGTTGTAGAGAACACCAATCCAAAGATTATGGTACTTGCCATAGGTGACCAGACCACCGAGTATCCTCCAATACCGATTGCAGTTGGCAGCAAACCGACAATCGTTGTAAGTGAGGTCAGAATGATAGGTCTGAGCCTGGTATTGGCAGCCTCGCCTATAGCATCCTTCACACTCTTGCCTTCGGCGCGTAACTCATTGATAAAGCTAATCAGGACGATCGCATCATTTACGGCAATTCCCGCCAGGGCTACTCCTGAGTATATTACGGTCGTCGAAAGGGGTGTTCCGGAAACAAAGAGATAGAGTACAACACCGATAAACGCGAAAGGAACAGAAACAAGGATCAGAAGAGGTTGGCTGTAACTGTTGAACTGCGTTCCCAGAATGAGGTACATAAGAAAAATTCCCAAAACAAACACCCTCAGTATGTCAAACAAAAGGGTGTTGAAATCATCGAATTCCCCACCGACTGCAAAAGATACATCGGGATAAAGCCCGGCCAAATTCTGTTGCCAGACCTCCTTTACCTGTTTGTTTACCTGTTTCAAGTCAACATCGTCGATGGCATTCGCCGTCAGGGTAATCTCACGTTTCCCTTCCACACGACGTATAGTGCCCAAAGAGTTGTCCAACTCTATGGTTGCGACACTTGAAAGAGGGACAAGCCTTCCATCTTCAGTAGGTAAGAGCAGCTGTTCCAGATTTTCAAACCGTTTAGAATCAGCCCTAGCAAATCTGACCACAATATCTATCTGTTCATTTTTTTCAAAGAATGAACCGGCTGGGATACCGTCAAAACGTGCCCGTATGAAAGAGCCCACACTCTGCACGTTCACACCCAAGGCACTGGCACGATCCTGGTCGATGCGGATCCGAAGCTCGGGGCTTCCAGCGATAAAGTCACTCTCAACATTGTTAACACCCTCTACAGAGTTAAGCAGATTGATTATTGCATTTGACGAATCAATCAGTTGCTTGTACTCATCACCGGAAAACCGGAAACTAAGGGGATCGGCGGTAGGGGGTCCGTTCTGTGCCTTGCGAAAAAAGACCTGTTCAGCACCACTGATGTAGTAGGTCTCATTCTGCACCTCGCTTAGCACGTCATTGATACTCCGTTTTCTTCCCTCGTCCATTTCGGCGAGGTCAACAGTGATCTGTGCCATGGTGGAGTTCGATTCCCCACCACCCAAAGTTCCGATCTTGGTGCTGATAGAGAGGATTTCGCCATTACCCACCTTATCCAACAGTATTTTTTCATACTGTGAAACTATCCTGTTGGTCGCATCGAGGGAGGTTCCGCGAGGAGTGATGATTTCAATAGTAAAATAGCTGTAGTCTTCTGCAGAGAAGAGATCCTGCTTGAGCATACCGACAAGGGAGAATACACCTAAGGTGACCACCAAAGCCAACAACAGCAACAACCCCTTAAATCGATACAACTTGGCCAAAAGCTTGGTATATCCACCCTGTACAGTTTCAAACCATACGCCCGGCTCTTTCTGCTTACGCTTGGAGCCCTCTCTGGGTCCCCACTCTGCAAAGTGGCTGGGAAGGAAGAATAACGCTTCTGCTGTGCTTACGATGAGAGCTATTGTTACGGTCAGGGGAATTACCCTAAGGAACTTACCGATGGTTCCCGGCAGAAGCATCAAGGGAAGAAATGCTGCAACAGTTGTTGCCGTTGCTGCTACAACCGGCCAGATGACCTGGTTCGCCCCTGCGATCGCTGCGTCATGGCGCAGCATACCGTTGCTCTGGAGTCTGTAGGAGTTCTCGATAATGACAATGGCATGGTCGACTATAAGACCTAGGACAAGGACAAGACCGAAGAGCGTATTGGTATTGATGGTCTCACCCAGAAGGTCCAATACGAGAAAGGTAAGGGCAAAGGTGACAGGGATGCCCAAAGCAGTAATGAGAGCGTTCCTCAGGCCGACAAACAGCCAAAGGATGAGGATTAGCAGAGCCAGCCCCATCAATGCGTTTGATGAGAGCACCGAAAGGCTTGATGCTATCTGCACGGTCGAATCGTTGAAGAGAGTCAGCTTCGCTCCCCCGTTGTTCTTACGCCGTGCCTCCTCAACAATTTCAGTGACACCTTCAACAACGGAAACCGAACTTCCTTTGACAACTTTTGTTACCCGCAGGTTTACTGAAGGGCTCCCGTTGAAACGCGCAAGGGTGGAGTCAGGGTCGAAACCGTCGATCACCTCTGCAACGTCATTGATCCTTACCACACCCTCAGATGTTGCCGAACGCCTGACTATGACTGATTCAAAATCAGAAATCTCCCTGATGGACCCCAGGGTCCTCAACAGATACTCTCGTGAGTCTGTGCTCAAGGTGCCACTGGGTACGACCCTATTCTGGTCTGAAATTGCTCTGACGACCTCGTTGACAGTAAGGCCAAGGGAAGTGAGACGGCTGTTGTCTAGGTTTATTAGGATCTGACGGTCAGGCAAGCCGAGGACTTCGACGTCTGAGACATCCTTCACCTTGAGAATCTTGTTCCGGAGTGCAAGAGCCTGCTCGCGAAGCTCATCATACGGAAGATTTCCGCTTATGACCACTTCAATGACAGGAAGGAAATCGGCGGAAGAGAAATCATCTACGATGGGAGTAAGGGTTCCATCGGGTAGAGCGACTTGACTGAATCTAGTCTGGGCATCCTGGTAGAGAGCCTTGAACTCCTGCTTTGAAATGCCATCGTCAAACTCCACCCTCACAACAGAGAGGCCCTCACTT
The DNA here is from genome assembly GCA_012838275.1 of Spirochaetales bacterium. Taxonomy (GTDB): domain Bacteria; phylum Spirochaetota; class Spirochaetia; order Sphaerochaetales; family Sphaerochaetaceae; genus Sphaerochaeta. The sequence goes on along the minus strand of DUPO01000146.1, from coordinate 889 downwards.
GTTGTGGAACTGATTTTCTTCAGCTTGTCCATCCCCTGGAAGGCATTCTCCACCGGGATGGTGACTGAAGACTCAAGATCCTCGGCACCTACTCCTGGAAAGGGAACTATTACATTGACCCAAAAGAAAGGGACCTCAGCAAACTGCTCCTGAGGCAGGCGCACCAGGCTCAAGGCTCCCAACAGGAGGATTGTTATCATTAAAACATTGACCAGTACCGGCTTCGTTACAGAGAACTTGCCGATGCTGAATCTTGTATGGCTTTCCATATTCCGTTCCTTATTTAGGTTTCTTTCGTGATGACAGAACTACCGTCCAAAATGCGCGACAAGGCACTTACCAATACTTTTTTACCTGTGAGTGTTACCCCGTCTTCCATGCTTTCCACCGCACTTTGATCACCATACTGATCGACCACCTTGACCTGTACTTTCTTAGCACCGCTGCCCTCTACCACATAGACAGAGGTTGTCCCGTCCCGGTAGACCATGGCGGAATTCGGCACAAGGGTGTATATGGGGGCATTTTCATTGAATATGGTAAGCTGAGCTGAAATCCCTGCCTTGATGACCGATGGCCTGGGATTGATGAAGTCAACAAGTACCGACCAGCTACCGGTACGGGAATCACTTCCAGCACTTATGGCGCTGACAAATCCTTCAGCTTCAATGGTCTCTGTCGGAGTGCGGATGGTTATGATGGCAGGAGCCCCCTCCTGTATGAGAAAGAGCTGGTTCTGCCCTACAGGAAGTGTAATGCGCAGATGTTCGAGATCGACAACCCGTACGATCTGCTGACCGGCCTGGATAAGATCACCAACTACCAAGTTGGTCTTTTCGGCTACACTACCAGCTATGGGAGTCCTTATCTGAGTATTCTTGAGATTGTT
>DUPO01000012.1 GCA_012838275.1 Spirochaetales bacterium | reverse complement strand
TTCCTTTTCTGTCAACGGCAGAGATCCGGTTTTAAAAGTAATTTTCCAAAAATCACTTGCAACATTAAAAACACCCATCACTTCTGCTTCATCGCCAGCACTACCACCGAGAGGTGTAATTGTATTGCCGGAACTGACAAAATTAAAATCATAACCGGCTTTAAATGAACCGCTTACCTTAACATCGAGGGGTGCAGCAGTAAGTGTTACAGCTACCATAAGGACCAGTGCCAGAGTTAATACAAACTTTTTCTTCATGACGTAAATCTCCATTTTTTTGCGTGAGAGTTTATTTGTAACATCAGTATGTCGATGCACTTTGTGAGTAGAATGGAAGAATGGTGTTGGAACTGTGGAATTGTATTAGGGGAATGTGTAGATATAGGAGGTTGTGTGTGAATTCTTTGTGATTGTGTGAATTTTATGCTCATACCATTCCTTTATGTAGTTTCAGAGAAGGTTACAAAGACAATATCACTTATACTGTCAACATTATTGCAGTACATAACCGATTGCATTATCATACAATTATGATATACCTTTTCGCATCAGACATCCACGGCAGTGCATATTACATGCATAAACTCATGGAAGCCTATAAGAGAAACAGAGCCTCCAGATTGATACTTCTGGGAGATCTGTTGTACCACGGCCCTAGAAATGATCTTCCTAGAGAGTATAACCCTAAAAAAACATATGCGCTACTAAATAGTTTAAAAGAATCAATTATCTGTGTCCGAGGCAATTGCGACACAGAAGTTGACCAGATGGTATTGGATTTTCCCATCCTATCCGACTATTCCAGCCTTTTCTTGGAGGAATTGGGTGATAAGATGATCTATCTGAGCCATGGCCATCTCAAGCAGCCGCCTCTTAAAAAAGGGGACATCCTGGTAAGCGGGCATACCCATATCCCTCTTGCTAAGGAAGAGGATGGTCTCTTCCTGGTTAATCCGGGATCGGTCGCCATCCCAAAGGGCGGCTACCCTCCTACCTACTCTCTGTATGAGGACAGGACCTTTAGCATTTTGGACTTCGATGACAACATGCTCATGAAGCTGAGCGTGTGAATGGATTGGTTCTGTTTGCTGGTTCTTATCTTTGGCTCGGATAGTGTGCTGTTTAGCCTAAATTCTGTGTTGTCAGCTATTTTGCCTGGGAAGCCACGGTGCTGGGCCTGTTTACCGTGCTGTGCCCAGCAAAGCGATACCCATAGCCGCGCACTGTCTCGATCCACTGGGAACCCAGCGGTCCTATCTTTGCCCTGATGTTCTTCACATGGGTGTCTACAATCCGGTCGTAACTTTCAAAGCTGTAGTCAAAGCAGTGCTCAAGTATCTGTGATCGTGTGATGAGTATGCCGCTGTTGCTCACCAGGTAGCTCATGATCCTCCACTCGGCGGCGGTAAGGGTAATCTGATTCCCATCGATGGCAAACAGATGAGACACCTCATCAAGCTGCAAAAAGGAGTTTCCTAGCGTCCAGGAGGATCCGCTACGGAAGGCAGAGGCGCTCATGTCTATGCGTCTGAACATGGCATGCACCCGAAGGACAAGTTCCTTGGACGAGAAAGGCTTGCAGACGTAATCGTCGGCCCCCAATTCAAAACCCAGGATGCGGTCACTCTCTGCCACGCGGGAAGTGACAAACATTACAGGAAAGGTATAGGTCTGCTTGAGCTTCTTGATAAAGGTGAAGCCGTCACCATCGGGCAGAAGGACTGCCAGCAACATCAAGTCGGGCGACTGCCGCGCTATGGCGACCTGAGCGGTGTGCAGATCCTCAAAAGCCTGCACGCCATATCCGGAAAGCTCGAGGTACTGCTTGATGCCTTCCCTGTCTTCCAGGCTACCTTCAACAACATAAATGAGTTTCATAGCTATTTTTCATCCTTTGGTTAGGAACGTCACTAGAGCAGAGACAATTATACCCATACGGTGAGGAATATGTCAAATATATATGCAAAAATCTTACATTTGGCAAATGTCTACACATCCTGTTCATATAAGCTACAAACATATCCGAAGGTTTCCCATATTGCCAACCCCAAACGATGACGCTACACTACGTATTGTGAAACATTCCTACCCCACCTTGTTGGTGGACAGCCTAATATTGTTGTTCAGCATTATTCTGTTGCTGGTCATAACCTCTGCCTCCCTCGGAGGCGGAGGGGGTTATGTGAATGTGGAAAGCCCCGAAGGATCCTATCGCTTCTCCTTGGCGACGGACAGGGAGGTGGTCGTACACGGGCCTCTCGGAGAGACACACATCGCCATTGAACATGGGGAGGCCAGGATCACCGACTCCCCCTGCCCTACAAAGACCTGCATACAGCAGGGGCCCATCTCCACCTCTAGCGGCTGGATCGCTTGCCTGCCCAATCAGATCCTCCTTACCATAGTCTCAGCTTCCGAAAAGGATATGGAGGTTGATGATGTCGCGAACTGAACGCAAGATCGCATTTGTAGCTGCGGCCACCCTGCTCTGCTCCATGCTGGAGTACCTCATACCAAAACCCCTGCCCTTTTTGAAGCTGGGTCTGGCCAACCTGCCGATCCTGCTGGTGCTGGATATATTTACCTTCAAATCCTTCTT
>DUPO01000145.1 GCA_012838275.1 Spirochaetales bacterium | reverse complement strand
CGTAAAGGATCTTTTTGTCTCTTTTTTGTGGCTGTTTGGCTACAGGAATATTCGCTTGGTTTTGGTGTAGAAACAGGCTGAAATACCTTCAACCTGAAAACAGGGGTTGTTCAGAAGCCTCTAATTAAAACCCACGCCAACCTATAGGTCGAGAGTGTTCCTACTCTAGTAAAAACAGAAAATACAGAACAGCAAGACAGTCTCGAAACTGCCTTAAAAGCATGTTTTGCTGCAGAATACCCTAAAGATTTCCATCACTGCCCAGAGGGGCATGAAATTCATTGTATTGGAAGCTTTAGAAACACTCATTGTTTGCGCAAATTTGAGCAAATTACAGTTGCTTGTCTGAATAAGCTCCCTTATACTACAGACAAGGGGGAAGCATGGCACGTAAGAAGAAAGTCCGTCTGCAGGACATTGCTGAAAAAACTGGCTTCTCCATCTCAACCATCTCACATTTCATAAACAAGACAAGAAACATTGATGAGGCAACCCAGGAAAGGATCATGGAAGCTATCCTGGAACTCGGATATCAGATGCCTTCCAAACGCAGACAGTTTCCCATGAAAACAACCTTGGCTGTGATAGTCTCAGACATAAGGGTAGATTTTTTCTCAGAGCTGATAAAAGAACTTGAAGTTCTAGCTTATGAAGAAGGGTATCAGCTAATCATCATGGATAGTGAAGAGAACCTTGAAAAGGAAAAACTCTGTCTTGCCACTATGGTGAACCTCAGGGTCTCGGGCCTGCTCATTGCACCGGTCTCAACCAAATCCGACTTCAGTATCTGTTCACAGCTCCCGATTGTCCAGATAGATCGGAAGGTAGATACAGGAACCTATGATTTTGTAGGAATCGACAATATGATGACCTCCTACGAGATGACCAAGCGTCTGCTACAAAAAGGGAAGTCCAAGATAGGGCTTGTCACCTTCTCGCAAGATAACTTCTGCGCACGTGAACGAACAAAAGGATATCGGTTGGCTATGCTTGAGTTTGACCTATTCAAGGAGGAGAATATCCTAGTCATCGAACCATATGCTGACTCCAATCCAACGAATCTCAGCAGATTCCTGCTCAGTAACCCGGATATGGATACCCTATTGTGCACCAACTCTAATATCTGTTACGAGGTGCTGGGGAAAATGAAGTCGTTGGGTAGAGCCAATCCGATTCGGTTTGTGAGCACCTTCGACAACAACAAATGGCTCGACCATGTCTCCTTCCCAATCGATGCCATAACACAACCAGTGACCAGCATTGCAATGACAGCAATAGAGATGCTGAAGAACAAGATTGTGGATTCACAAACAATGGATATAGGCAGAAAGATCATTCTCAACTGCACCATAGAGGGCCGGTCTTCCCTGTTCAAGGAAGACGGCAGCGAAGGACCGCAAGTTTTGAATTTATAAAAAACATAAGGAATGAAGTGATGGTAGATGAAAAAACAAAAAAAATGATTCTAGATGGAGAAGCGGTGTTAGGTATTGAACTTGGGTCAACCAGGATCAAGGCAGTGTTGGTCAACAGGGAGAACGAACCTATAGCCCAAGGTGGCTCTGACTGGGAAAATACTCTTCTGGATGGGTATTGGACATACTCCCTCAGTGATGTATGGAAAAACCTTGCTACATGTTTTTCAAATCTGAAAAAGGATGTGCAGGAAAAGTTCGGTATCCCCCTTACAAAAACCAAGGCACTGGGCATCAGCGCCATGATGCATGGCTACCTGGCCTTTGATAAGGGGGGGAACCTGCTGGTCCCTTTCAGAACCTGGAGGAACACAACAACACACAAGGCTGCAGAGGAGCTTTCGGATCTTTTTGACTACCCGGTTCCTGAGCGCTGGACCATCTCACACCTCTACCAGGCAATCCTCAACAAGGAAGAGCATGTCAAGGATATAGCGTATGTCTGTACGCTCGCTGCCTATGTGCATTGGATGCTGACCGGAAAGAAGGTCCTGGGCATCGGCGATGCTTCCGGCCTATTTCCCATCGATACCAACACAAACGACTATGACCAGAAGATGATCAAGGGGTTTGATGCCTTGGTAGAGGACAAGGGCTTCCCCTGGAAGGTGCAGGAGATTCTCCCAGAGGTACTGGTAGCAGGAGAGGTAGCGGGTTCCCTTAGCACTGAAGGAGCCCTTCTGCTCGATCCAAGCGGAAGTTTCACACCAGGTATCCCCCTCTGTCCTCCAGAGGGAGATGCTGGCACCGGCATGGTTGCTACGAACAGCATAGCTCAGAGGACAGGGAATGTCTCGGCAGGGACTTCGGTGTTTGCCATGATAGTCCTTGAGCATGAGCTTTCCAAAAGCTACAACAAGTTCATAGACCTGGTCACCACACCAGACGGATCGCTCGTTGCAATGGCTCATGCAAACAACTGTACAGGAGAGTATGACCGCTGGATAAAACTATTTGGCCAGGTAGTGGAAGCTATGGGTGCCAAGGTTCCGAAGCATGAACTCTATGACATTCTCCTAGGCAAGGCCTTGGAAGGGGCCAAGGATTGTGGAGGTCTGCTCCCATACAACTACATATCAGGGGAGACCATGACAGGGATATATGAAGGAAGGCCACTCTTCATACGCCTTACTGAGAATCAGTTTACCTTGGAAAACTTCATGCGAGCCCAACTTTTCACCGCGCTTGGAGCGCTCAGGGTGGGAATGGACATACTCTTTGAAGATGAGAAGGTAGAGATCGATACTATCAACGGCCATGGGGGGTTCTTCAAGACAGCGATTGTCGGGCAGACTATGATGGCAGCGGCCCTTCACACCCCCATCTCGGTACTGAAGACAGCAGGGGAAGGAGGGGCTTGGGGCATAGCTCTCCTCGCCTCCTATCTTGTAAACAAGCAAGAAAGCAAATTGCAGGACTTCCTTTCAGAAAGGGTCTTTGCATCTAGCGAAGCCTCTGTAATAACACCCACTGAAGAGGATATCGCAGGCTTCAATGTATTTTTTGCCAATTATAAGAAAGGCTTGGCAGTAGAAAAAGCTGCTGTAGAACATCTTCCTTGAGGATAGGAACGTATCCCTGACGCTTAGTTCCGCTTCTTTCATACAGGTCATCACGGGCTGGGGTGTACATCACTCCGGCCCGTACCTTCCGAAGCCCATGGATCAGCGGTTACCCTGTCCCCTGCCCTGTTGTTTCTTCCCTGTTAAAAACCGAATGTCTCCCCAATCTTCAAAGCCGATGATGCAGTGGAAGAACCTTCAGATTATCCGTACTTCCTATAGACGCATTGGCTTATCAGACAGATGACCTGTCAGGAGGTATCTTCTCTTACTCTTAGGTTGCATCTCTGCAAGACCATGCTCTTTTGTTAGAAAGCACAACTTCTGTCATAAGGATAGGTAAAATACTAGTAAAGCAACAGTATCTATTATCTATAGCAATCATATTTTTTGATTGATGGGCATATGAACCTGCTATCATATATCACACTTCTGGGATAATCAAATCTTGTACAAACTTCTTTTACCCTATATTATGTGCGTATCTAGTTCATTTACGATGAATAGGACCAATCATGATAAAGGGAAATATAGGATGAAGCAGCGTACAATACTTTTTATTATCCTCATCACCATATGTTCTCTTCCCTTGTATGCAGCAGAGCTCACCTATGACATGTCTACCGGTAAGATATCAGGATTCGACCTCACGAATCCAGACAATCCTTTTACTCCCGCCTCTTATGCAAACTCAACTGAGGTCTGGTCAAAGGCAGGATTTGTTGGAAGGCTCAACTATCGCGGGGCCCCTACCACACTCACCTTCAGCAACACAGGCTCTGTAGCCACAGGAACTCAAAACAACAGATTCTATTTCACGTTCAATACCAACGGGACCATCAGACTGGACCGATGGAGAGAGTTTTTCTTGGTGACCAGAGTAAAGGGTCTCTACCATAATGGAGCTCAGCATGATTTTTCAGGAACCAATACCGTTGTTGCCAATAATGGAGGGACCGTAGCCATCACCGAAGGTGCGGGACCGGAACTGGTAAGCTCAGGGCAGAGTGGGTACAACGCGACAGGGGGAAGCGGAGTCTACAATGGGAGCAATGGCTTCAAGTACAAGTATAAATACCAGTACATCTGGGTTGACGTGACGGTTATTATGACAGACAAGAAGAAAAACCTGAACAAAGGGTATTACATCACTCAATTCACAGCCAGCAGCCCTATAGGGGTGAACTATACCATGGTACTGATAGGAGAGCGAGATCCAAAGAACAATCAGAACGAGCCCTCATCTTTCTATTTTGGGGTAGAAAGTATCGTTTCAAACCCTTTTCCCTAAGCAGACCTCGCTACAAAGAACAGTGTCGCAAACAGCCTTCTGGTGGGGAAACTCAGATATTTTTCAATCGATGATTCGGCTAATGTTCGATTTGCATCAAATATGGCGGGGAACGCCACAAGCTTCACCTTACAATCGGCGGGTGCTTCTCCAATCGCATATAGTGTGGTTTTTGATCCGACAGCCCCTAATGCAGCGGCTACCCACATCGCCTCATCAAGCACGGAATTTGTATCGGCCTACCTGCCGACAACCTCCCCAATCGACGGATCATCCACCGATGCAAATATCCTTGAGGGGGAAATCCGTATCTTTGTGGCTCCGGGGACATACCCTGTTTCTGGAACCTACACCTCAACCATCTACTGCATCCTCACACAAACCTAAAACATCCTTATGGGTGCTTCAGCAGTGTGGCTATGATCCTCTGGTCGCTTGGAGCAAAATGCAGGCTCAGAAGCTCTTCAGCCTTAACCCATCGATACGTAGTGTGGACACTGAGTGATGGTTCCTGAATCCGATTACAATAGACAAGATATGCCTTCTGATGATACAGAGTGCCCTTATTTGTAAAATCATGTGTGTGCAGAAGAGGGCCTACCTCAATGGCAAGGTTGAGTTCCTCAAGAAACTCCCGTTTCAGTGTCTCCTCTTCACTTTCACCCCATCGGTTCTTTCCCCCGGGGAATTCCCACAACCCTCCGATCGACCCTTTGTCCTCACGTTTCGCGACAAAGTACAGATCATCCTTTTTTAGTATCCCTGCAGTAGTGATACGTTCAGTCACATATGTTTCCATCCGCCCTTCCTTACAATAACACTGACATGGGGACCAAGAAGTGCAGCATAGCCACTATAGAGGTGATTATCCCCAAATTTCGTTTGTTTTTCTCAAAATACTGCCCTGTAGCTTCAAGCACGGATTTCTCTTGCACCTGATCATCCTCATCACTGTGTCTGAGAGCATGAAACGCATACCAAATAGTAAGCAGGAGCGTATTAGCCATTGGAATGAGGTCTCCGAGCAGACGCGGGCCCGGAGCCATGGGGAAAAATCCTAAAGCGAGGCTTAATGCAAAACCTATGATTATCAGCACTTTCAGAAAAAACCGATTGGTGCGGAAGAGATACCTCAGGGAGAGCAGCAAGGCATACCTCCCTCCATACGCATCACTGAGCAGGATTCCGGCTCCCAACAGGAGATAGGCTATGGAGAGAAGATAGATTTGCATCATCGCTCCACCTCCATGATGACTTGCCCCAAGCACTCTACAAGGGTCTCACTGTCGTAGTAACCATACTTGGCGTGTGCAACCGCTCCAGCCTTCTGATGGAGAAGCACCCCTAGAAGCGACGCCTCTTGCAGTTCCATGCCACCAGCCAACAGAGCCGCAATGACACCGGAGAGCACATCACCACTGCCGGCAACCCCGAGGGAGGGGTTGAGCCCCTCAACCACGGCTAGGTGTTTTTTTCCAGGGGTAGCGATATGTACCAGCGAACTTTTTATGACCAGGGTGGCATCAAGACGGTCAGCCACCTCCTGGATCATAGAGAAGAAGGCTAGAGGCGTATCCTCTGGCAACTCTCCATACAGGGCTGTTGCAAGCGTTTTCAGTTCACCAAGATGGGGGGTCATGATCAGAGGGCCATGGCTGATGGATTTCTTCTCTTGCAACAGGGTTGCATAGGCGGTGATGCCGTCGGCATCAAGGACGATGCGTTTGCCTAACGAGAGGATACTTTCCAACAGGGATGAACGACCTTTCCCCCACCCCGGACCAACCAGAAGCGCATCATACCTGGAGAGATCCACCACATGGTCCAAGATACGAACCATAACAGAGGGCAACTCTGCCGCTGCAATGGGATAGACTTCCTCATCACAGTACAGTGTCACCAAGCCAGCTCTGGAGGCAAATGCTGAACGAGCCGACAACCTGGCTGCCCCGGTATACTCCTTGCTGCCTCCGACTATGCCCAGGTGGCCACGACTGTTCTTATAGGAAGAGGAGGAAAGTTTCTCTAGGGAGATGTCAGCGAGGGTATAGAGATTAGCCATGACGGGAGACTCTTCCAACAATTGAGGAGGGAATGAGGGGTTTTTCACTATAATCTCCCCACAGGCAGAGCGGGTAAAGGGGTGAAACATCGCAACCTTTCTTCTTCCGAAAGTTACACAAAGATCTGCCTGAAAATGGGGGGAAGACACAACAACATCCTCACTCACACCGGAGGGAGTGTCTATGGCGATCTTACAGGCAGGACTTCTGTTTGCGAGCTCTACAAGGGAGAGAGCAACCCCTCGCAAGGGTCCATTCAAGCCTGTGCCCGCAAGTCCGTCAAAAAGAAAATCAGCTTGTAAAACAGACTCCTTTATCCGATCGGAAACGCTCCCCTCAGCTCTGATCAGTGCTATGCCATAGTTTGCAATTATCTCTCGTTGCCGATCACACGAGCTAGTAAAATGGTTGCTGCTCAAGATACATGAAATCTTGCGAAATCCGCTGTTATAGGCAAGCCGGGCAACAGCAAGAGCGTCTCCGCCATTGTTTCCTCCACCACAAAGGAATACCAGCGAGGCACCCTTATCGGGTATCCGGTGCTGTACTTCCGACCAGACTCCCATGGCAGCGTTCTCCATAAGTGAGAGAGCTGGAAGCCTGAATACGCTTTGCGACGCAGTATCGATCTTGGCTATTTCAGAAGAGAGTGCAATTTGCTTCATACAAGTACTGTACAGCAGGAAAAGGGGGTGGTCAACAAACCACGCTTGACAGGTTTTATGATTCTCTGTAGGGTAAAGATGTCCTGGGGTGGCCATAAGGCCTGAGATCAAACCCGTTAACCTGATCTGGATAATACCAGCGGAGGGAGACATGAAATTCTCAATTAAACCAATTCCCCATGGCAGAATACCACTAAGGAGGTGCTTATGAATAAGCATCGAAACATTGTAGCCGTTCTAGCCATCCTGCTCGTCTCTTCCCTTGTGTTCGCACAAGGCAAGAAAGAAACCCAACTCCCAACCCGACAAGAGATCACAGTCTATACCTATGATGCTTTTAGCGGCGATTGGGGTCCCGGTCCTGCTATCATAGCCGATTTCGAAGAAAAAACCGGTATCAAGGTAAACCTGGTCAGTGCCGGTGATGCCATCGAGATGCTCATAAAGGTCAGCAGCGAAAAAAACAACCCACTAGCGGATGTGGTCGTAGGCATCAGCGACGACATGGCGGCGAAGGCGTATGAGGCAGAGTTGTTCGAACCTTATGAAAGCCCTGCTCTAGCCTCCATTCCAACCTTTTTGCAGTTTGATCCTCTTCACAGGCTCCTACCCTTTGACTACGGAAACTTTGCCTTCGTCTATGATTCGGAGAAGCTCTCCCCTGACATGATTCCCTCCTCCCTTGATGACCTGACAGACCCCAAATACAAGAACAAGGTCCTTCTTATCGATCCCAGGACATCCTCTGTCGGATTGGGCCTGTTGCTCTGGACAATTGAAGTCTATGGAGAAGATGGGTATCTCTCCTGGTGGCAGGCAATGAAACAGAACGCCCTCACCATTACTGAAGGGTGGTCCAGTGCCTACGGACTCTTCACCGAAGGTGAGGCACCTCTGGTCCTGAGCTACACCACAAGCCCTGTCTATCACGTGACGTATGAGGACAGCACACGGTACAGGGTCGCCCTGTTTGAAGAAGGGCACAGTACCACCATCGAGGGGGTGGGCCTGGTATCTTCCAGCAAAAAAAAGGAAGCCGCAAAGGCATTCATCGACTTCCTGCTTACCGATGCGCAGCTGGATGTTGCGACAGCAAACTCCATGTACCCGACAAACAGTGATACTGTTTTACCCAAGGCGTTCGATTGGGCTCCCAAACCTGAAAAAAGTCTCTCCCTTGATGCCCTCTCTATTGAAAAAAACCTTGATAGATGGCTAACTGAATGGACACAGGTGATGAGCAGATGAAGCAAAGGGTCGGAGGAGAGTACAGAGGGTTCTACAAGGCAATGCCTGTCCCAGGGGCTTTAGTTCTCCTGGCACTTTTCCTTGTGCCCCTCTTCTTCACCCTTTCCACAGCCTTCCTCACGGAGGAAGGCTTCTCCCTTTTTCGCATCCGACAGACTTTCACCTCTTCCTATACCATTCGTATCCTGCTCTTCACCCTCTACCAGGCCACCTTAAGCACCCTAGCCTCTGTCATCGTAGCCCTACCTGGGGCGTATCTTTTGGCAAACTACTCCTTTAGAGGCAGACGGTTCATCAAGGCCCTTACCACAGTACCCTTTGTCATCCCTTCAATCCTCGTGGTCCTGGGCTTTGTCATCTTCTTCGGAAACAATGGCTTTCTCAACCAATTCCTCATGAAGATATTCCTTCTTGAGGAGCCTCCGATACAGATTCTCTACTCCTTCAAGGCGATCATCCTAGCTCACACTTTTTTCAACTTCCCCATTGTGATGAACCTCGTATCGACTTACTGGGAGCATATGGATACACACTGTGAAATGGCTGCATGGACCTTGGGCGCAAAGAGGGGGAAGACATTTTTTACCATTACGCTTCCAAGGCTCCTGCCTTCGGTCATTTCAGCGGCCACACTGGTCTTCCTCTTCTGTTACAACAGCTTCGCCATCATACTGGTGCTTGGGGGAGGCCCTCGATTCACCACGATGGAGGTTGAGATATACCGTTTGGCAAGGACATCCATGGATAGTGGAGGGGCAGCTGCACTCTCCCTCTTCTCCATCATTGTGACGTCAGTCTTGCTTGTCTGGTATAACAAGAGTCAAAAGATGCTATCTAGAAGTGAAGCGTACAACACCTCTTCGAACCGGCTTGCAAAAAAACCCGCCACCCTTACAGGCAAGGTCCTGGCCCTCATATACTCTGTGGCAACCCTCCTGTTCATCCTCGGGCCAATAGTATCCATTGTTGTGCGCTCCTTCATGGCCTCCTCTACACGCTCGGGCTCTGAGAGCTTCAGCTTCAAATGGTATCGTCAGCTTTTCGCTTTCGAAAGGGGGACCGGTCATATGGGGTCAGCGCTGCAAGCACTGAATAACAGCCTGGTCATAGCAGCCTTGGTGGCGATAGCAACGGTTCCCATTGCCCTGACCTTAGCCACAGCCATCCGCAAGAAGGGATTTGCCTCATCGGCATTGGAACTATTCGGGATGCTTCCGATGACTGTAAGCTCAGTCATCATAGGTCTGGGCTACTATCTTATCTCGAACAGGATCCGTGGCGGCGTATCTGTTGGGTATACGCTGGTAGTGCTTGCCCACATGGTCATCGCCATCCCGTTTGTACTGAGGACTATCCTTCCAGAGTATCGGAAGATGCCCCTTTCATACATCCAGAGCTCACTCACCCTAGGGGCGAGTCCCCTGCGCACCTTTTTCCTGATAGAGGTCCCCCTGCTCAAAGGGGCTCTGATTACCGGGGGGATGTTCGCTTTTGCCCTCAGCATGGGCGAGATAACAGCAACCCTGACTCTGGCAAACAGCGCCATTGTCACGCTTCCTGTAATCATGTACCGCCTCATAGGTTCTTACAACTTCCAGGGTGCCTGTGCTCTTGGAAGCGTCCTCATCCTCGTATGCAGTATAGTATTTCTCGTCAGTGAACTGGCAAAGGGAGAAAACAATGGCCGATAAGGGTCTGACCTGTAGCATGAAAGCGTCCTACAAGGACTTCGCACTCGATGCCTCCTTTTCCGTCAAGGAAGGGGAGCTCGCCTGTATCATAGGGCCTTCGGGTTGTGGCAAAAGCACTACGCTGCAACTTATTGCCGGTCTCATCACCCCGGAGGAAGGAAGTATCTTCCTCAACGGGAAAAACATTATTGATGACGCGGTACATGAACGACAGATCGCTATGGTTTTTCAGGACTACGCCCTCTTTCCTCACATGAGTGTGGGACAGAACATTGCATACCCGATGAAGCTAAGGAAGATCAAAAAAAATGAACGCAATAGTGAGGTGGAGCGGCTGCTCGCCCTTGTTTCTCTTGAAGGATACCAAGGACGCAAACCCCAGGAGCTTTCCGGTGGGGAAAGACAACGTGTAGCATTGGCACGTGCGCTTGCTTCCCAGCCCCAATTGCTTCTACTTGATGAGCCTTTATCGGCCCTTGATGCCAAGTTGCGCAAACACCTCCGAACCGAAATACGAAGGATCCACGACGAGACAGGCGTCACTACACTCTATGTGACCCATGACCAGGAGGAAGCCCTCTCCATTGCCGATACGATCATAGTCATGCATGAGGGAAAGGTCGGCCAGAGCGGTACTGGCGAAGAGATATACCATAAACCGAACTCACTCTTCGTAGCCTCTTTCATGGGAGAGGGAAATGTCCTTCCCTACAGCCTCATACCCAGAAACCTTGCAAACCAAACAGAAGATGCCAAATTTTCGCTGAAACCCTTGGAAGGGGACCATACGATCTTCTTCCGCCCCGAACACGTGACCATACAAGATGACACAGCCCTGCCCCTGCCCGAATTCCTTCCTCATCTGGAGTTCAAGAACGCCCAGGTGGTCAGCTGTGAATTCCAGGGAAACCATTTCAGGGTCACCCTACTCTGGGAAGGGCATACTATCATGGCGCATACATCCGACAGGCCACGTTCCCAGAT
>DUPO01000144.1 GCA_012838275.1 Spirochaetales bacterium | reverse complement strand
GGCTTCTTTTGACCCCTGTGCAAAAGCAAAGGAAGAAACCATCAGTACGATCATCAAGAGAACGATACCTTTTTTCATAACTCTCTCTCCTTAAAGATTGTGCGATGGGGGGATGATACCCTAAGAACTAGAACTACTCAAATTATACGGGAGGTTTTTCGTGCTGTCAAAGTAATAATCACAAACATTTAGGGTGGTATAGCGCATAAAAAATGTCATGTTGTGAGAATTTAATAAAAATGCAACATTAATTATGCTCTTTTCCACAATATTCAACAAAACTTAAAAATAATTTGCGATTTAGTGCGTTTATTACAAAAATGATGAAATATGTGTTGTGAAATGAGTTTTTTGTGTTGCATTTAGGGAGGAAAGTGAAAATTATCCCTTTTTTATGGTGAATGGGGACTCTTAGACCTCACTGATGACCTCTCTAGAAATTTCTTGTATCATTTAGCGCTTGCCTATGCTTTTGCGCTAGTGGTAGGATAGTAGCACTATATGCTATAGTGGATTTCTAAAATACTGTAAAAATTACTGATGAAAGGATTACAATAGGTATGAATACAACAGCAAAGAAATATGTGATGGTTTTATTTGTTCTGGTTTTTTCAACGTTCCTGTTCGCTGCTGAAGGTTCAGGCCTAGTGATTCGGTCGCCCTTGTTTGGTTCAGATTTACGTACCCCTGCCTTTGATGAAAACTCACTTGTCCTGCAGTCCTATGCAGAGCAGCTCGGACTTTCACTGGAACAGGTTGAAGAGAAACCTGAAAACAGGATACTGAGTGCCATCAGCAACGGAGCCTATCCTGTAACTCCCGGGGACAAGTTCCGCCTTGTGTATCTTGACGGGTTGCAGACAGTCACCGTTGAGTTGCAAGCAGATGAAAAAAGTTCAGTGACAGTCCCAGGCCTTGGAACGGTCAACTGTTGTGGTCTCTCCTTCATTGACGTAAAAGACGAAATCCTTTCCATGGTACGCACCTATCACAGCTACTCCAACCCCCAACTTATCCTGACCGGTACCGGGTCCTTCAGTGTCTCGGTAATCGGCGAAGTGGGAGGGACCCGTATAGTGCCGGTTTGGGGCCTTTCGAGGCTCTCTTCGGTAGTGGGCAGCGCTACCCCCTACGCATCCACACGAAATATTCTCATTACCCATTCAGACGGCACCTCCTCAACCTATGATCTCTACCTTGCCCTGCGTAAAGGCGTGCTCGACCAGGACCCCCTGCTCCGTAGTGGCGATGTAATCACCATTCCCCGTGCAGAAAAAATCGTGGTGCTTGCAGGGAATGTCTATGCACCTGGGACCTATCAGCTGAAAGAGGGTGAGACACTCAAAGATTTGGTCTCTTCCTATGGCGGAGGGGTCTTGAATAATGCCGATGTACAGAAAATCAGGGTCCAGCGCTACAATAAGAGTAGTGGTGCTTGGCAAGTAACCTACGCAGACCTTTTTAGTGGCAAGCCGATGGCATTACAGCATATGGACCAGGTTGTCATTGACACGCTCAAGTCTTCAGTGAGCACAGTGACCATTGAGGGCGCAGTCTCAGCAAATGAAGCATATGATAGCCTCTCCTCCACCGCCCTGATGGGTACATCCTCTGGAAGGGTTTTCTATCAGTTTTATCCTGGGGAGACTGTCAAGCAGATGCTGGAGACTATCGCCCCTCGTCTGATGACCGTCAGTGACCTAGATGGCACCTATCTTATGCGTAAAGAGAAGCGTATCCCTTTAAAGGCACAGCAAATACTCTATGGGGATGATCCTAATGCAATGCTGGGCTTGGAAAGTGGAGACATCTTCATTATTCCTTTCAACCAGCGCTTCATCTCTGTCAGCGGCGGAGTTGTGCGTTCAGGCGTATTCGCCTATGTCCCTGACAAGGGAAGCAATTATTATATCTCCCTGGCAGGGGGGCTCAGCGATGACGCTTCGGTTCCCACCTCCATCAAGGTCTATGGGCCTAAGGGGGAAAGATTGGATTCTACGGGTGAGATTCCCCCTGAATCCACTATCCAAGTAGCGAAGAACACGTTTATCAAGGATATCGCCCCGACAGTGGCAGTAATTGGCCTGGTCACATCCATTTTGGGAATAGTGGCTACGGTAATCGGTGTTATACTTGAATCACAAAAGCTGTAAGGGGAGAATGCAATGAACCAACAAGAAGAGTTTCAGGGCGGATACAATCTAGGTGAGGGGAATGAGGAAGGGATTTCCATCTCCGAACTGTTACATATTTTTCACCAGAGAGTCGGTTGGATTTTAGTAGGGTTTATTGTTGTTGTCCTGGCAGCTGTTGGCTATCTCTACTTTGCCGTTCCCCAGTATGAAAGCCAAGTATCGGTATTGGTCGATCCAATCCAGAATGCCTCTTCAATTGAAAGCTTGCTCGGGGGTAGCACCAGTAGCGCGAAAATTGCCACTGAGGTGGAGTTGATCACCAGCCGCAAGAATATTGAATATGCACTGGGCACGCTTGAGCTTACATCCTATATCGACGCCGATGGCAATGACTATTCTGATCCTGCAGTCTTAGGCAATGTGAAGGATCGAATGGTAGTCTCGACGGTTAAGGATACCAATATAGTCCGTATAACCGTAACCGATGCCAACCGTTCGTTTGCGCGGGATTTGGCCAATGCACTGGCTTCAAGCTATGACGATTTGCTGACAGGTATTGCCAGAAATTCCATGACTGCGCAGAGAGAGTTCATACAGAGCCAGATACCTCTCAACGATAATTCATTGCAGATGGCCTCTGATGAATTAGGTGACTTCAGGGAGAATAGTGATATCATCCAGCTTACAGACAAGAGTTCCCTGCTTGTTGAGCAAATCTCCTATTATACGCTTCGGCTGGAACCATTGAAACTGCAATTGAATGAATCCCTTGTCTTTATCGATTCCTATAATGCTGGATTGCAAGAAGCGGGTATTTCGGGAGTCCTTTCCCTTTCCGATATCCGCAAGGACTCTGTTGTTGCTGCAAAATTGAAGGAGCTTATCGCTTGGAGAACAGAGTTGACTATGTATGAGTCCCTTGTTTCTCCCTCTCCCAATCAGGCTACAGCCTCCTCAGTGGCTTCAAGCTCCTCACGAACGTATGTCCTAAATAGTGCCATTGCCCAGACCTCCAAGGACCTCTTGGATAGGGTGACGAGCCTTACCCGCACCTATGCCAAGGATGCAAATATCCAGGCTATCGTGCAGGCTTTGACAACAGAGGTCGGTATTCAGGTGCTTCAGGCACGTGGAGAGGTCTTTGTTGAAGAGCTTTCCAAACTTCCTGTCCTTGAACGCAAGCTCTCAGAACTTGCACGTGATGTCCAGATCTTTGAAGCCATCGGTTTGAAACTTCGGGATATGCTTGAGGAGGTAAAACTTCTTGAAGCTGCGGTAACAGGGAATGTTACAGTAGTTGATGAAGCCATTCTTCCTCGGTTACCTGTAAGCCCCAACAAGATGCTTATCTTGGCTGTTGCCCTGCTTTTAGGCAGTGCCGTAGGATTCCTCCTTGCCCTAGCAGCCGAAGCGACTGACTTCTCCTTGCGTACTGAGGCTCAGATAAAGAAGATTGTCGGTAATGATACTCCTATGCTTGGTTGGATCCCCTTGATGAAGGTTTCACCCAAGGATAAATATCCTACCCTCACTGTGTATAACGACCCACTCTCCTTTGAGTCCGAGAGATTCAAGCTTGTTGCCAATATGCTCTATTCGAAAGAGGAGCAAAAAGTATTCTCCATCACCAGTTGTTCGATGGCAGAGGGCAAGAGTACGATTATCGGCAACGTAGCCCTCTCATTTGCACAGATGGGTAGCAAGGTGCTGATCATCGACGGAGATCTTCGTCTGCCCAGCATGGAGCGGTATTTCCGGCTCAAACACAGTGAGGTTGGATTGGTTGACTATGTAGCAGGCAATGCTACCCTTGAACAGTGCATTGTTCAGCCCTTCGAAGAGGTTGCCAACCTGCATCTTCTTCCACCAGGTGTTCCTCCTTTGGTCCCTTCTGCAATATTCTCAAATCCTAGATATATCAAGATGATCAAGTATCTTAGGACTGTCTATGATTTCATCATCATTGATGCTCCTCCCCTTGATTCTGCCAGCGAGCTGCTCGCAATAAGTAAGCAGGTCGATGGTCTTATCATCACTGTTCGTGCGGGAGTTACTTCAAAGGGTGCCCTTTCCGACCTCGTTACGAGTTTGCATACCGGCAAGGTTCCCATTACCGGAGTAGTGTTCAATGGAGTTGTTCCAGGGTCTACTGGAAGTTATGGGTATGGATATGGATACAGCAGAAGCTATGGATCATACTCAGCACGCTATACATCCCAATCAGGTTCCAGTGAAAAAAGGAAACTTCGCTTGATAAGCAAGGGCATAAGCTCCAACTGGTACAATAGAAAATACAAGAGAGACCTAAATCAGCGTGGTCGTGTTGTCACTACCCAGTTTGAGCCAATTATCGCCTTTGGCCCCGATTCAGCCCACCAGAGCCTAGAGGCTTGGTCTGGATTCTCTATGTACACAACAGGGAAAAAGGATTCTCCAGAAACGGGGATACAAGCTAAGGTCATTGAAACACCATCTGTAAAGAAGCCTGTAGAAGAGCGAAAGGTGGTTGAACCGGTAGCTCCAGTTCAAGAGGAAAAGATACCTGAAAAGAACTCGACCCCTGTACTGGATAGTCTTGCTTCTATAGAGTCTGATGAAGATGCTAAGGGAAAAAAATAGGGTAGGGGACTGGACACGGTCTTTCTCCTCTGGTAAAGTTTTTTTGATTCAAAGGGAGGAAACTAGGATGCCGAGGATACGATACAGAAATGTAATGCAGCCCTTGGGTGTTCTGTTTTCCCATATATCAGGTAGTGAAAAAGTCGGTCGATTGAGACCGACTTTTTTTTAGGAGCAACGATGGATAAAAAAAACGTATTTACTGGAAGGTCACTGTGCGTCATTGATGATCTGAGCATCGAGGAGAGGAAGTACCTCTTCAGCGAAGTACGTAAGCTTAAGGAGGTGATGGAAGAGAATGATCTTCCGAAGATGGAGAGCTACCGGATTGATGACAAGGACTTCGGAGTCTATGAAGTCTTCCTGGAAGACAGTACCAGGACTAAGGAGTCTTTCAGGAATGCCGCCAACTTT
>DUPO01000143.1 GCA_012838275.1 Spirochaetales bacterium | reverse complement strand
GCAGAGCCATTTGAGGATTACTGAAGTATCGAGGCCACCGCTGTATGCCAGAATCACTTTCTCTTTGTTCATATTGGAAAATCTCCCTGTTCAGTGAAATAAATATAGGGGGAGTGTAATAAGATATGTAAAAATATTCAAGCAATTATGTATAAATATTCTAAAATATCGCTAAAATCCTTTAATTTAGACAATTATATTTAATTTATGCATATTCATTCATTGGTATAAAGAACTAACAAAACTCTTCCCAATCGATTCTTGTCAAATATCCGATCTCCTCGTATACTGTAGCTGGAGTGAAAAGTGATAGAATTCAGACAGGTAAGCAAACGCTATGATCCCAAAAAGCCAAATGCTGTCGACTCTCTGAGTCTCAGCATTGAGAGTTCTCAGATTTTTGGTTTCCTCGGTCCCAACGGGGCGGGGAAGAGCACCACCATCAAGATGCTGGTGGGGATGCTGTCACCAGACAGCGGCACCATCTTTGTCGATGGGAAAGAGGTGGGCAAGGATAGCCTCGCAATCAAGAGGATTATCGGCTATGTTGGCGATGAACCCCTTTTTTATGAGAAGATGACAGGATCCAGACACCTGAACTTTATTGCAGATATGTTCGAAGTGCCCCAAGCTATACGAAAAGAGCGTATCGAGGAGTATTCGATACTGTTTGAGATGGATCGCTCTCTCGATGATGAGATCTCATCATACTCACATGGAATGAAGCAGAAGCTTGGCATCATTGCTGCCTTGTTGCACGATAGCCGTCTCTTGATTCTTGATGAGCCTATGGTCGGACTGGACCCTAAAGCTGCATTCCGCCTTAAAAAGACAATGAGGGCTTATGCTGACAAGGGCAATACCGTTTTTTTCTCCACACACGGGATGGAGGTCGCCCAGGAAGTCTGTGACCGGATCGGCATCATAGGAAAGGGGAGGCTGCTCTTTGAAGGGACCGTCGCCTCCCTTTCAGAGAAGCGGGGTAGCGGTAACGAAAACTTGGAACAGCTCTTCCTTGAGCTGACTGAGGGAGCCCCCTTCTGATGCGCATCAATACAGTTTTGCTTCTGGTCAGGGCGTTCCTTGATGGAGTCAGACCCATACGGACATATTTCTCCCGGCTTACCGTCCCTAGCCAAGCCAAGAGAGTCCGCACTAGGATCCTACAACTGCTGATAGCCCTTCTGGTGGGCTTTAGCTTGATTTTTCTGGAAGTGATGATTGCCTTCAACTACTATACCTACCAGACTCTCGGATCGTTGTTGGGTACTCCCTACCTTGGGATGTTCCTCGCTACGTTCGTAGGTTTTTCCCTTCTGTTCCTGATCGGTTTCATCGGCCTCTCTTCCATCATCTATCGAGGCAAGGACATCAGCTTGGTGTCCACGCTTCCTGTCACAGAGGTGGAGTTGCTCGTCAGCCGCCTTATGATAACGTACATACTCTACCTACCTCTTTATATAGGACTGGTGCTCCCTGGCATTGTAGTTGCCATCTTCGCTGAGGGGGTGAATTTTCTTTTTGTGATGGGAGCTCTCTTTCTTCTGCTGCTTGGGCCCCTGCTGCCACTCTCCTTGGCCCTGCTTGTGGCAACAGGATTGGTACGCGTCTCAAAGGGAAAACGCTTCAGGATGTTTGAGCAGCTGTTCACCTTCTTCATCACGCTGGGGTTCTATCTGGCCATGATCGCGGCCTTCACCAGAAACATCGGGGAAGGATCCTCTTTTCAGGTGGATTATCAGAGTCTGATGCTCTCTGCAGGTACGATTTTCAATACCCTCACAAGGCTTTTCCCTCTTTTTGTCGCTCAGGCAAGAATGCTCTGGTCAGCCCCGATCCTCATGCTTCAGGTAGTGATGCTTCTGGTGATCCCCTCCTTGATAGCCCTAATGGTTGGAAGAGGGTATGCCCACTGCCTCTCCTTGGTCGCATCTGCACAAAGCCAGAGTCGCAAAAGAGGGAGACATCACTCATACGGGAGTCTGAGCAAGACCGGTTCGCTCATGATCAGGGAACTTGAAGTTATCAGGTCTCAGTCTGTGTTTATGATAGAGTTGGTCGGTGAGCTGCTGATCCCGCTGATCCTGCTGGGAGTGTATGCCCTTACCGGTGTGTTGCAAGAGATACAGGGATTGGCCTCAGCGGTTGCCTCTTCACCCTATCTTCCCTATGGGATATTTCTGGCCGTCGCTCTTTTTTCAAGTATCTCCATGCTAAGCAGTACCAGTGTGAGCAGACAAGGCAAGGAGTTTTCCCTGGATCTAATTCTTCCCGTCAGTTCAGAGCTGTTTGTCAGGGCAAAGATCTTGTTGCATATGCTTTTGGTTGGAGTATCGAACTTGCTATACCTGATGCTTGCCTTGCTTTTTTTCAGGCTCTCTTTTGTCCATCTCATCTGGATGGCTCCCCTTATCCTTGTGGTGGTGTTCTGTGTTGCCGCATTCGGCCTTGCCATCGACTACAAACGCCCCCTGCTCACCTGGAGCATCCCGCAGCAGGCGATGAAAAGCAACTTGAATGGGTTGCTGGGTATGGGCTCTTCGTTGGGGGTGCTGGTTTTGGTAGGCTTGGCCCTGCTTGTTCCCTTGGTACTGGGAGCAGGACCCTTTGTAGGGGTCGCACTCTCCCTCTTTGTTGCAATAGCACTCGCTATCCTCGCCTGGAGGGTAGTGCTTGCCTGTGCCTATTCAGCCTTTTCAAGATAAGAGAGACAACGGGCAAGCGCCGAATGCAGGTCGGAAAAAGTTTCAAAGGGGTAGAGGTTCTCCTTACCACTCCAGTCTATGATGAGTCCCAGGTCGGCCTGCTCTAGCATGGGAATGTCCGTAGGTCCGTCGCCGACGGCAATTGTTTGGTCATATCCCTTTTTCAATGAGACGAACATATCACGTTTTTCATCAGGACTACCTATAGTGACAGATATCCTAGGCTTGCTCGAGTCATCAAAATGCAACTCCTTTCCGCTCACCTGAAAGAAGTGATGGTCTATTTTATGCAGAGTGAGGAAGGAGTGGATGATATTTTCCGTCCCGCAGCTAAGAATGGCAAGATCTGCCTTTTTGGAGAGATCGTTGAGCAGGGAGAACTGCTTGGGATCCACCAGGGCGAAGAGGTCCTCCGCCACCTCTTTGATTTGGGAAGGGGTGCACCCTCCGAGCAGATCATGGTATCGGCGGTTAAACTCCCCAAGATCCATTCTCCCCTCGTTATCCTTGAGTACCATACGCTTGGCACGCAGTCTGTTGAGGTGACCTTTCCTCTCTGCAGTGGAGAGGACGAGCCGCTGCTCACTGTCATAGGGAATGAGAGGGTAGAGCGTTCCGTCAAAATCAAAGGCGATGAGGTTTTTTTTCTTCATGTGAAGAGTCTAGCAAAGAGAGCAAAAAAAAGGAAGGGACTATTGGATAATCCCTTCCTTTCAAGAAAATTAGAAGCTATCTGCCCATTTCCTCACCGTAGAATCGGTTGAAATACTGCATGTCAGTACTTAGCACCTTATTCAAGGTAGGAATGGTCTTTCTGTAGGATTCCAAGGTTCTCCATAGGTCGAAGAACTCAGGGTCCACCTCATAAGACTCGGCATATATTTTTGCTGCCTTAGCATCGGCAATACCCTTGATGGTCTCACTCTTGGAGTAGGCTTCCGAAAGGATGACCTTCTCTTCGTTTTCGGTCTTACCTTGCCACTGGGCTAGCTGACCGCGACCATAGGACCTGTATGCCTCTGCGATCTGGTTTCTCTCCTTGATCATCCTCTGGTAGACGCTCTCTGTGAGGTCATCACTATAGCGGATCTGCCTTACGACGATATCAATGAGCTCGATACCAAAGGCATCGGTGAACATCTTTGCCTGTTCAAACATTTTCAAGCTCAGGCCATCACGTCCGATGTTGATGGTCTCTTGCCTAGACTGGGTGGCAGTCAGGTTACGAAGTGTTTCAGCATCTTCGGCATCTTCGACGTTGTCCAGGGTCTGGCTCTGTTCCTCTATCTTGATGTTGTTGATCTTGTTCGAGTTCCTGACAGCCTCGTTGAGGAAGTTTTCACTGATGATGGTTCTGATCGAGGAGTCCAGTACGTCATTCAACCTGGAAAGACCATTGCTGACCGTATTTACAGTCTCATAGTATTTTGCAGGGTCTGCAATCTTCCAACGGGCAGTCGTATCAACCCAGATGAACTGGTTTTCCTTGGTCGGGATACGCTGTGCAGCGCCATCCCAGGAGATGATCTTCTTGGGATAGATGACTACGTTGTCGACAACAGGCATCTTGAATTTCAGTCCGGCTTCCGATTCGGAAGCAACAATCTTACCAAAGCGGGTGACAACTGACTGCTGACCTTCATACAGGATGTAGAATGGTCCGAGCAAGATGAAGACAACCAGGAATACTGCTACTATTACGAGCGTGGTTATTAGTTTTTTATTTTTCATTTTTCACCCCCAAGCATCTGGACAGGCAGGAAGTTTGTAAGCTTCTTATCCACTAAGGTGACAGAGCCGCCTTCAGCAGGATTGATGATCGATTCCATTGCCTCGATGTAGAGTCTTGTACGGGTAATCTCCTCGTTCTGTTTGTATACCTCAAGAACACTGTTAAAGCGTGCAACGTCACCTTCTGCCTGGTTGACGCGTTCTGCTGCGTAACCTTGGGCCACTTGGACAACCTTGTTGGCTTCACCCTTTGCGGAGGGGATGATCTTGTTGTAGTTCTGTTTTCCTTCGTTAATGAGGCGGTTCATATCCTGAACTGCCTTGTTGACATCTTCAAAGGCGTCTTGAACAGCACCGACCGGCGGGACGATGTTCTGCAGCTTGACCGTTACAATCCTGACACCAAGACTGTAGTTGTCAAATATCTTCTGCATCTCTTCTTGTGCCTCGACCTCGATCTTTGTTCGTTCGCTGGTCATGACTGAAAGGATGGGAAGGTCGCCGACAAGCTTGTTCATAACGCTCTGGCTGATGTCCCTGATCGTCGTCTCTCTTGATTCGACATTGAACATCCATTTTACGGGGTCCTCGATCTTGTATTGGACAATCCACTCAACATCGATGATGTTCAGGTCTCCTGTGAGCATGACGGACTCATTTCCATAGTCCTGGTTTGCAAACATGGAACTATTGGAAGGGCTTGATCGATAGCCGAATGTCATCGTCTGGACTACCTGGGTAGGGACATTGTAACTAGCCTCAATTCCCAGAGGTATCTTGGTCTGAAGTCCAGGTCCTACGGTACGGTTAAACTTTCCTAAGCGAAGTACTACCGCTTGTTCGGTCTGGTCAACAACAAAAAAGCTGCTGAGAACCAGCATAACCAACACGATGGCAACAATAATCCAGATAACCAGTTTAGGGCTGATATTGTTCGTTTTTCGTGCAGGCCTCTGTGGCTGCTGCATGGTATCCATGATTTCTCCTTAATGTGTCTATGCGACACAACTATAATGTACCTACTCCACGCCCTATCGTCAAGGTCGGGATATAGGCGGTAATGCACCGATGGGCATTGAAATTATGTTGCAAGCGGTCTATTATGTCCCTTATGAAAAAGAGACTCGTAACATCCGCTTTGCCGTATGTAAACAACATTCCGCATTTGGGCAATCTGCTCCAAGTGCTTTCAGCTGACGTTTTTGCCAGGTTCTGTCGTTCCAAAGGGTATGAGACCCTCTATATATGTGGAACCGACGAGTATGGAACCGCCACTGAGACCAGGGCACTTCAGGAAGGGGTGACCCCCCAACAGCTGTGCGACCGGTATCATGTGATCCATAGGGATATTTATAAGTGGTTTGACATAAAATTCGACCACTTTGGCCGGACAAGCACTCCCGAGCAGACTCGAATTGTTCAGGAGATCTTTACAAAGGTCGATGCGGCAGGATATATCAACGAGCACGAGAAGGAACAGCTTTACTGTCCCAAGTGCGAGCGTTTCCTCGCTGACCGGTTTGTCGAGGGGACTTGTCCGCATTGCGGAAGCACAGGAGCCAGGGGCGACCAGTGTGATGCATGTCAGACCCTCCTCGATCCCATAGAACTCCTGGACAGCCGCTGTGGTGTATGCGGGACTACCCCTGTCGCCAAAAAGACACGACATCTCTACATAGACCTGCCTAAGGCCCTTCCCCTGTTGGAAGCCTGGATGGAAGAGGCTAGTGTGGAGGGATTCTGGGCTAACAATGCGATTCAGGTCACCAAGTCCTGGATCAGGGACGGGCTGAAGGAACGTTGCATAACCCGAGATTTGAAATGGGGTATCCCCGTTCCAAAACCCGGATACGAGAACAAAGTCTTCTATGTCTGGTTTGATGCTCCCATAGGGTATGTATCCATTACTGCCAACGGTACTGAAAATTGGAAGCGCTGGTGGCACGAGCCTGAAACAACCGAGCTGTTCCAGTTCATCGGAAAGGACAACATCCCTTTCCATACGGTAATCTTCCCTTCATGTCAGCTGGCTACAGGCGACAAGTGGACCATGCTCCATCATATGAGCAGCACGGAGTACCTCAACTATGAGGGTGGCAAGTTCAGCAAGAGCCAGGGTACGGGAATTTTCGGCACTGATGTGCAGGACACCGGCATCCCTGTCGATGCCTGGCGCTTTTACATGTTCTATAGCCGCCCTGAGAAGAGTGACGTCACCTTCACCTGGTCGGATTTCCAGGAGAAGATAAACGGCGAGCTCATAGGAAATCTCTCTAACCTGGTGAACAGGACCCTTACCTTTATCAGAAGATTCTATGATGGCAAGGTCCCTCAGGCTGAGATAGACAGTGAACTCAAGACCCTTATCCTGGAAAAAGAGGGTGAAATTGACGCCTTCCTCGAACGGGCTGAGGAGCGCGATGCCCTCAGGGGGATAGTTGCCCTCTCCTCAGTCGGTAACAAGGCTTTCCAAGATGGCGAGCCATGGAAGATGCGCCTGGAGGACCCCGAGAAGGCTGCCTCCCTGTTAAGGACCTTAGTCTACCTCATACGCGATATCGGTATCATGATCGAGCCTTATATGCCTGGTACGAGCGAGAAGATCCTCTCTTTCCTCGGAAGTGAAGGCTCCACATGGCTCGATCTAGGCTCCTTTACGGGAGTTGAGGAGGTGGGGGAGACATCCCTGCTCTTCAACAAACTTGAAGACACTCTTATCGCTGAGTTGCGTACCCGTTTTGCGGGGTCGCAAGATGAGCGGGCAGAGAAGGAGCTGGCGACTTCAGACAACAAGAAAAACAAACCTACCAAATTGGAGAAATCAATGGATACTAATGAAAAAGAAGCTAGCCTGGCTGAACAGTTCAACCAGAAGGTCGTCCTCAAGGTTGCACGGATTACCGATGTGGAGAAGCATCCCAATGGGGACAAGCTCTATATTCTCACCCTTGACTGCAAGGAGGAGGAGAGCCGTACCATCGTAAGTTCGATCGTTCCCTTCTACAGTGCGGAAGAACTGCAGGACCAGAACATCGTGCTTGTCAGCAACCTCAAGCCTGCAAATTTCCGTGGGGTAAAAAGCCGTGGGATGCTGCTTGCTGCCAATGACCCCAATGCAGAGGAACACACTACCTGTGAAGTGCTCTTTGCACCTCAGTTTGAAGTTGGAACCATCTTGCAACCCGAAGGGTTTGAAACCCCTGAGGCCACACCTTCATATGTGAAAGCGAACAACTTTTTTGCGATGCCTATTGTAGCTGAAGACGGAATAGTCAAGGTTGGTGGCAAGGCCATTGGAGCTGATGGCAAGACCCTCACCTCCAAAAAATACCTTAACGGCCCTGTAGGCTAATTCCTGAATGGAAAAAGCTTAAAATATAGGGGCCTTTTGGCCCCTTTTTTGTAACAATTCATGGTATGATGGAGAAATTATGAAACTGGTTCCGATGGATTACAAGAAAATGCCCAGTATGAGCTCCCCATTGCAGAGCAGCTATTGGGCTGCCGTGAAGCACGGCTCAGGATGGAAGCCCTACGCCTTTACCATAGAGATGGAAGGGTGGACATCTTTTGTGCTTGTCCTGGTAAAACGCCTGTTTCTCTTCTCCAGCATCGCATACATCCCTTTTGGCCCTGATGTATTTCATAATCCCCTGCACTCTGTCTCTGAATTTCTGGTCAGTTTCTCAAAGGAACTGAAGAGGGCCCTTCCCCGAAGTGTGTTCGCCATCAGGTATGACCTGCCATGGGATGAAGTGAACGATCCTAATGTCATGCACCTCACTTCGGGCCGCTTCCATACTGCAAAGGAGAGCGTACAACCTGATGGGACGGTGCGCATTGCATTGCAGTGGGGCTTCCATGCGGTGACCCTCGGCTACCGGGACCGTGCCAAGCGCGCCCTGCGTAAAAGCATCTCTCTCTATGATGTGGCTCTTTGGGAAGGGGATACCCCATCCTTCAAGCGGTGGTACGATACCTATCTGGAAACCGCACGCAGGGATGGTTTCACCCCAAGGTCAGAAAAATATCTCAAGGCTTTGCTCTCCCTCGATGGCAAGGTGCACGGGGATGTGGCTTGCAAACTCATTCTGGCGAGAGAAGGCAAGACCATTATCGGAGGTCTGATGCTGCTGATGAACAGCGTGGATGCAATATACCTCTATGGTTCCACCCTGCGCCAGGATGGCATATCCTGTTCATATGTCCTGCAGGACTTCGCCTTGCGCATGGCCTGTAAGAACGGCTGTCAATTTTATGACATGCATGGCATTCCAGGACCAAAGGGCAGGGGGGAGCATTTAGCCAGCCTGGAGTTATTCAAACTCTCCTTTGGCGGACAGAGCTACTATCGCACTCCGACCACTGACTATGTCCTACACTACTTCCGTTGGAAAACCTACACAGTAATGGAGCGTTTCCGCTATCGTATGAAACGTAAGACCAAACCACAGGAAGGGGCTGCCGATACGCTCTGAATGAAGGCCTCCCAAACAGCAAAGGCATGACCGGGATTGAAGAATCTTTCTTCCTGGGCATGCCTTTGCTTGTTATAACCCTCTTGCTTTCATTTTTTCTCTTTGAGATACTTTACCCGTGAAGTATAAGCTGAGGAACTCAGAATGCGAACAACCTTCACTACTTATAGCTCAAAATATGAAGAATACTCGATTTTCTCATAAAACCACCATGGTCTCATCTACTTGTTTTTCTCTTGCATTGTGATCGGACAAGCTGCTCGTATATTTTGTCAGTACCGTCGATGCAAGCACCTCGATGTTGGAGGGAGGATGTGTTGGCACTTGCCTTCAAGGGCAAAGGTGTCTGGAATGAATCGCATATGGACAATCCCCGCATCAATACTCTCATCGATAAGATATCCGAAGAGGTTGATGAAGATGTTAGGTTGGGTTATTACCATGAATTACAGGAAATCTTCTATGAGGAAGGCGCTCTGCTAAATGTCCAGGTCCCGTATCTGGGAGGTATTACCGACCGTGTCATTAACTACAAACAGCCTCTGACAATGCTTCCGCAGTACAAGTTCGTTGATATTTTATAACTACAGGCATTGTTTGGCTGTACGCTCGGAGCAGGCTTGGATGTCGTGTTGATATCCAAGCCTGCTCTGTATCTTGAAGGATAGGCTACAAAACCATCCCCTATGAAGATAGGCCGATGCTATTCACAACACAGACTTGCTGTCTCTTTTTCATTCTTTTCCAGTTTATGAAACCGTAGATATCATTCAGGAGGAACATGACGAAACATGCAATCATAGGCAGATAGGACAAGTCATTGATAGCAGCTAGGATCCACATGACGATCAGCACGAGGTCGTTTGCTGCAAAGGCCAACGCATATCCCGGGCTGCGGAAGAGCATCAGGTATGAAGCGAGGAAGCTGGTCGTAATGGAAAGGGTGCTGATAAGCAGGCTTCTAGTGTTGAAAGCGGAAAGGACAAAATAAAAGAGACAGGTAATAATGGATGCCGATACAACCATCCATAGTTTTTGTCTGTTGCTCAGTTGGTGTATCTTGACCTCGGTCGTAGAGGAGTACGGATTCCTTAACCAAGAAAGGATGGACAGCAGCGCTATGGGCAACGTCATGCCGAGATAGGTGATCATCTCTCCGAAGTATCTGAATTCCAATGAGATGACTGCATAGAGCAAGCTGAACAGAACAGTCAGTATCTGACCCCAAACGTCTCCTTTTGCAACAAAAATCAGGGCGGTTACCCCTACAAGGGAAGTGATCAGCGTGAGCAGGTAAAATCCGCCGGAAATGAAGAAAGAACCGCTTACGATACCAATTGAAACTATCCAGAGAAACCATTCGAAACTATCCAGTTTCCTGAATGGGTTACGAAATACCATACTACCCTCCAAAATATACAGAAAGCACCCGGTTACACATCTTCTAGGACCTAACGACGTGTAATCGGATGCTTTTGCATCACGTTGCCCGGTGGCAAATATATAATATGCAGTAAGATACAATAAATGGAAAAATGATTCAAGCCAACAAAATCTGTGGGGTTTTGTTGGCTTGAATATTCCTTTCGAAAATCAGAATCGGGTCTCTTGCACGGAATGGGAGAGAAGCCTTCCCTGTAGTGCAATAGTAGGTCTGCCTATCCTTTAAGAATGGAAGCTACTGCTTCCTTGAACTGGTTACCCCTGTCAAACTCATTCTTGAACATCTGAAAGGATGCACAACCTGGAGAGAGCAGAACCACTTGAGGGAGGTTGGGCAGTTGCTTTGCTTTGCGCTTTGCCGATGAGTAGCTGTTGGTCGTAGCGCTTTCCATGGAGGAGAACGGTCCGTTGTAGGTGATCTTGTGCTGGGTCAATATTGGTATGAGCTTGTTGCGGGTAAAGGAACCATCGAGCAGGGAGATGCTCGTTGCGGCTTGGAGCACATCCAGCATCGCATCCGCTTTTAGGTTCTTGTCTGTTCCCCCACAGATGAGGTGAATCGCCATGTTCTTGAACCGTGAGGAGGTAAAGTGAACAGCTTCCGGTATGGTTGCCGCACTGTCATTGATAAAGAGGATGGTATCAAGTATTCCCAGCTGCTCTATCCTATGCGGCACTCCTGCAAAGCTTCCCAAAGCCTTGAGAACAGCTTTCCATTTGAAGCCTAATGCAAGCAGGATGGCGTAGGCACTCTTGAGATGAGGCATCTCCTCAACTTCCTTTGCACAAGTCCTGTCGATGCCCCGTACCCGTCTGCTGTCAAGTTTTGTCAGCTTACGTACCCTTTTGATCAGAGCATCGGGAACCACAGCCTTCTTTGTGGAAGGGGTAAAGAGATTCAGTTTGTCCTCAAGATAGTTTTCAATGCTTTCATAGGAGTTCAGATGGTCGGGATAGAAATTTGTCAAGGCACACACTTCCATAGGGGGAAGTTCCCCGTGCATGGCCATGATGGTATCCCTAACAAGCCAGGAGGAAAATTCACAAACCAAGAAATCGGGCAGTTTCTTCTGTGCATCATGCCGCTTTTCCCATTCGCGGAGAACTGAGAATGCACTTATACCCATATTGCCACACTGCATGGCTTCGTAGCCGAATTTCTCCAATACATGAGCGACTGCGGCTGAGGTGGTAGTCTTGCCTTTTGTTCCGGTGATGGCGATGATTTTGGTTTCGGAGCACCAGGGGGAGGAGAAGAGCCAGGCAAAATCATTGACCACCATCCTCGCTGATGCAAGTAGGGGGTGGTTAGGGGGGATGGCCGGGTTTTTTACTACAATATCAGCCCAGAGGAAATCTTCCTTGCGATGAATGCCCTCAATGCATGTGGCCCCTCGAAGAGAGAGGGCTTCCATCTCGGATCCAAGGTCGCAAGCTCCCTTCAAGTCAGTAATCCTGACCTCATCTCCATGGTCCAGAAAATACATGGCTGCGGAATAACCGCCTCCGTTTATACCTAACCCAAAGATCAGAACCTTCATGCACACTCCTTAGTACCATCCGTTTTTTTCATTCTAATAAATAAAACATCCGTAGAGCAATATGGTATCATAATTTAATGCCACTTGTCATAGGTGAGCCTATGAAAACCCTTGCGAAACAAATAGATTCCTCCAACCCCTTGACGTTAGCAACCCATCCTTGCATAATGATACGGTAATTACAAAAACCCGGAATTGGCTTGCCAATAA
Source organism: Spirochaetales bacterium (assembly GCA_012838275.1). Classification (GTDB taxonomy): domain Bacteria; phylum Spirochaetota; class Spirochaetia; order Sphaerochaetales; family Sphaerochaetaceae; genus Sphaerochaeta. The sequence goes on along the minus strand of DUPO01000143.1, from coordinate 13,035 downwards.
CCTAACCGGTGGATTAAGGAGCTCTACAGTGCCTTGTGGAAGAAAAAGAAAAAGACATAAGATTGCTACTCATAAGAGAAAGAAAAAACTCAGAAAGAATAGACATAAGAACAAGAAGTAGACTTCTTTCAATCTTATTCAACTGCTAATGCAGTTCACAAACACCAAAACCGCCGGTCGCTCCGGCGGTTTTCTGTGTTTGCACGAAACAGCAATCTTTCAGGCATATCTGCTGGCCAAAGAGCTGAAAGTTCAACAGGTCGGAAGCTTTGGCATAAGAAGCCAAGGGACGATACTATTGGTTATTTGGGAAATGGGGGGGGGAAATATTTCCTGTCTCTTTGCCTTGCCTCGTGATACTATGTAGTAGGTACAGGGGAGGTCCTATGGATAAAGCCTCTTTCCCGGAACAGTGGCTACAGGTGTTCGGAAAGTTTTCACTTGATTTTTTTGTCGTTGAAATGGGTGAGCAAAAAAAGGTGCTGTACAAGGGAGGGAAGTCTTCCTCATATTTTGGCTATCCGGACAAGATGTTCGTCGACCAGATAGAGGGTTCCTTCAGCGACCTCGTACTGAAAGCTGACCAGATGCATGTTGACAAGGTGGTTCGTGAAGCTGTAAAGGCCAATGCTGATATAGACCTGCAGTGTCATCTGATCCGTTATGACAGTTCCGTCTCCCTTGTGAGAATTGCAGGATCATACCTGTATACTAAAGATGGCTTGCCTACCTATTTGTTTTTAATCTCAGATGAGAAGCGAAGCATTGTTCCTTTTGATACGAAGCTGGAGCGCTTCAACATGAGTTTTTCTGTCGATACCGGCTCTGTTGTCGAAATTAACCTGCAGGGTCGGATCGCCTTCCTGGTCCATGAATTCAACAACATCTACGAAGCCATCACTATCTTTTCCTCCAGATATGTCCACCCTCAGGACAGGAAGTTGTTCGCAGTTTTCTCAGATGCGAGAGCCCTGAGGTTTTCAACCTCTTCCAAAGGAAACGTGAAGGGGATAGCCTTCAGACGCACTAGCTACAATGAGGTGTTTTCCGGCTACCGATGGTCCTTGTTGTCCTATTCGCTAGAGGAGGGGGAACATGGCACCATCTGTAAAATGCTTATCAAGGACTCAAACAAAGTTACCAGCCAACTTGCAGAAAAGACACTACAGACCCAGCTTGATCCTTTGACAGGGGTCTTGAACCGTTCCGCTTTTGAGTCCCAGGTAATCCAGCAGATAGAGCTCTGCTCAACCCAAGAGTGCATAGGTGCGTTCTTCATGCTTGATATAGACCAGTTCAAATGGATTAATGACACCTATGGCCATGATCGTGGCGATGATGTGTTGCGTGAGGTGACAAAAGCCCTCAGGGGGGTATTCCGTCCAACCGATATTATTGCGCGCCCGGGTGGAGATGAGTTCGCAATCTTCATTTCAGGCATACCCTCCTTTGAGGTTGCTATCACCAAGGCACAGAACATTTGTCACGCTTTGCGTACCATCAAGTTGTCCGAGGATGGCCTTCACCTGAGCTGTAGTGTAGGTGTCTCGATCTATCCCGAACATGGCACCACGTTTCAGGATCTGTACCACACCTCCGACTTGGCCCTCTATCTGGCTAAAAGGGAAGGCAAGGACCGCTACTGCCTGTATGGAATCCAGTCGATCGTCCGTGATAAGGAGAAGCCGATCGATAGGGAGTGGATATTCTCCCAGATGGAAGAGGAAGTGTACCTCAGCAATGTTGATACCTATGCATTGATTTTCACCAATGAGGTCCTACGCAAGAGAGTGGGCGTGCAGGCATTGGGTTCGAAAGGGTACTGTTATGAGGTTTTGCATGCTCGAAGCTCGCCTTGCGCTGATTGCAAGAACCCTTCCCTGGTAAAAGGTCAGATCAGCATCCGTTTGCGCATGGATGAGGAGAGTGGTGTGATCTGTCTTGTGCGTGAAAAAAATCTGCTACTGAAGGGGGAACACGTAAAGCTTTCGGTCTCCACCCCTTTGCCCCAAACCTGGGCAGAGACCCTCTCGAAGCATATGCCCGCCTCTTTCCTTGAGAGGATAACCGGTATGAAAGGTGTCGGCCCGGCTCATAAGATAGAGCGTCAGTAGAGTCAGTTTGCGCAAAAGCTTGTCTTGATAGGGAATATCTCACTTCGCTTTCTTGACTGAAAACTCTGATGTGTGGTAGTGTACTGAGAACCTCTTTATCCGCTTGTTTGGCGGATCATTAAGTCCGTAAGGAGGAACCATGAGAAATTATGAGTTCACAATTATCTTCGATGCAAACGAAGAAAAAACAAAGTCTGGCTTGGAACTGGTCACCAGTCTTTTTGAAAAAGCTGGGGTAGAGATTACCAAGCAGGAAGACATGGGCGTAAAGTATCTCGCCTACGATATCAAGAAACAGGAAAAAGGCCACTATGTCTACTTCGAAATGAAAGCAGACCCTTCCTCTATCCTTGGATTTGAGAAAGAGTTCTTGCTGAACACCTCCATTTTGAAGTTTCTGTTTGTCAATACAGAAAAGTAAATCTAAAAGAATTGGAGCATAAGCATGGCAAATGACTTGAACGTGATTGCATTGGTGGGCCGTCTCACTCGGGAAAGCGAACTTCGTTATTCCAGTGGCGGTATGGCTATCTGTAGTTTTTCTCTCGCTGTTAACCGTAGAAAGAGGACGGCTGACAACCGGTGGGAGGATGAAGCCAACTTCTTCAATTGCACTATGTTTGGAAAGAGCGCTGAAGGCCTCAACCAGTATCTGGAGAAGGGCAGGCAGGTTTCCATCCTTGGTGAATTGAGGCAGAGCCGTTGGGAGCAGGATGGACAGAACCGTTCCCGTGTTGAGATCGTAGTCAATTCCTTGCAGCTTCTAGCCAGTGCTGGTGGTGATCGCTCAGAAGGCCGTCGAACTGACAGCCCAGCGAGAAATCAGGGATCCTATGCCGCACGAACTCCAGCTCCCGCCCCAACAATGCCCAGTATGGACATTGGCGGCCCCGAGCAGTTCGATGACGACCAGATCCCATTTTAATACTCTGCTTATAGCAGAAACTAGTTTTTAAGGAGAAAAATTCATGCGTGATGACGATAGAGATTCCAAGGATTCCGATAGCAGAGGCGGTAGAGACAGGCGCTCAGGTGGTGGCGGTCGCAGACCGAACTTCCGAAAGAAGGTCTGTAAGTTCTGTACCCAAAGCCTTATTCCTGATTACAAGAACCCCGAAATGCTTCGCAGATTCATTACTGAGAGGGGAAAGATTCTTCCTGCTCGCATAACCGGTTGCTGTGCAAAGCACCAGAGAAGTGTTACTAACGAGATCAAGAAGGCACGCGTTCTCGCATACCTTCCTTTTGAGAAGAAGTAAGCTTTGTTAGACGTTATGAATCAGAGTGACAAACAGTTGATGGGCAAGGCGGCCATGGTGACGGGGGTTAGTTTCGTGCTTTCCCGGTTTATGCTTGGCAATTTCCTGTTCACTATTCCGCTCATGGTTCTGGCGCCAAAAATTTCCGATCGCAGATATGCATTGGTTCCCGTGGCGGCCGTAGCGCTGCTTACGACGATCATCTCCCTGTTCCAGGCGCGTGGAGCGCTTGGGGATCCTGCAGGAAGATTGCTGCTGGGTATCGGATTGTTCATTCCGCTTGTATTGTTGGTCGCGTCCGCCGTTTGGATTTATCTGGACGACCAACGGACAATGGTACGCTATCTTGCATCTGCTGCCTTTGGCGTGGTTGCTTCGATAGGATTGGTTATCTGGCTTTCCAGTGGTTCCGCCTCTGTAGCCGAGGTCGATGCTATAATGCTTGAGACCTTTAGCGCACTGTTCGGACAGTTGGATGGCAATTCCGGAACTCTCTCAGCGAGAGATCTGGAGATGGTTTATCGAATGTCGGTTTTGGTCAGCGGATCTATTCTGGTTCCTCTCACTATGGGACTGGTAGGGTTTGCTTCCTTCATGGCTATGAGTTATTTAGGACGAAACGATGGGGACTTTACTAAACGGGTCAGCAATTGGTCCATTCCGTATGATACCCTTTGGGTGTTTCTCGGTTCCTGGACAGTGGTTCTGTTTATGATGATCCTCAAGGCTCCCTATCTGGGGCGCGCCCTTGTAATGAATGTTGCTTTGGGTTCCTGTGTACTCTATGCTATACAAGGTATGGCCATCGTAATGCACTTTGTGCGCCGCAAGGGCCTGCCGATAAGTGGCGGCCGTTTGATGATAAGCCTGTTCCTGATAGCTTTTTTGGTACCTGGTTTGAACGTATTGGTTGTCTTCCTGTTGCCTCTTCTGGGGGTCTTGGAGACTTGGATAGTATTTAGAAAAGACGAGTAAGGAGTTTTCATATGAAAATCATTCTCAATCAGGATGTCGTCAACCTCGGAGAAGAGGGAGACGTTGTAATTGTAAAGGATGGGTATGCCCGTAACTACCTGTTGCCCACCGGCACTGCTGTAATGTTCAACAAGACAAACCAGGCATTGTTTGCTTCCCGTCAGGCTGCCATTGAGAAACGCAAGAATGAAAAGCGTTCTCTGGCATTGGATCTGAAGTCCAAGCTGGACGAGACAACCATCAAATTGGTTCTTTCAGCTGGTGAAAGCGGCAAGCTGTTCGGTTCGGTCACCTCAATCATGGTCCAGGAAGAGCTGGCAAAATTGGGCTTTGAGATCGAGCGCAAGCGCATCGAAGTCTCTTCACACACCATCAAGATGGTTGGTAACTACACTGTGCGTGTCCGCCTGTATGGCGACGAGAGTGCTGAAGTCAATTTGATTGTTGAAAGCGAAAGCCAGGTGAAGGCACGTGAAGCCGCTGCCGCCAAGGCTGCTGCTGAAGAGGCCAGAGCTTCCGCTAAGGCTGCTGCTGAAGAAGCTAAGCTCGCTGCTACTGCAGAGGAAGCCAAGGCTGCTGAGAAGGCCGCTGAGAAGGCTGCTTTGGAAGCTGAAAAAGCTGTAGCCGAAGCACTTGATGCCTCCAAGGAAGCCGAAGAGGTTGCCAAGGAAGTTGAAGCTGCCACGATAGCAGAAGAAGCTACTGAAGAGAAAGAGTAATAGCATGGCGTCGAATAGCATGCTTGGACGCGTTCCCCCTCAAAATGAAGAGGCCGAACGCGCTGTATTAGGTGCAATCCTGCTTAATGACAAGGTCCTTGTAGAAGTGACCGACTTCTTGGGCAAGGATGATTTCTACCGGGTTGCACACCAGGAGCTGTTCGGTGCCATCGTTGCATTTCGTCAGGAGAGTTCTGAAACTCTAGATTTGATCACCTTGAGTGCCTATCTCAAGGCTCATGATCTTGTCGACAAGTGTGGGGGACTCTCCTATATTTCCACACTAACCAGTGATGTCCCCACCACGACCAACGCCGCCTACTATGCGAAGATCCTCAAGGCTCTTGCACAGAGGCGCAAGTTGCTGCTCTTTTCGTCCAGACTGAAGGACAATGCCTACGACGAGTCGCAGGATATCCAGAAGGTGATCGATGAAGGTGAGCAAGCTCTCTCAAAACTCAATAACGAGACTGCAGGCAGTGACAACTACTACAGTATCAAGGATCTGATAACTTCAACCATCAGCGATATTGAGGAGAGAAGCACCACTGGAATAAAGAATGGTTTTGAGACTTCCTTCTCATCCCTAGATTCCATAACCGGTGGGTTCAAGAAACAGGAGTTCATCATTGTGGGAGCGCGGCCTTCTATCGGAAAGACCGCATTTGCCCTCTCCATAGCCTTGAATATGATCGTAAAGAAAAAATACAGGGTAGGCTTCTTCTCCCTTGAGATGAGCGCCTCTTCCCTGATGGAACGACTGCTGACCGGACACAGCAGGGTAGACTTCTCCCACATCCGCAAGGCGACACTCAAGCACAGCGAGATGAATGCCATCATCGATGCCTCCGGCTCGCTCTATGATGCTGAGTTCTACATCCAGGACACCCCTAATATGAAGTTGATGGAGTTGCGTGCCCAAGCCAGGCGCATGAAACTCGAGCATGATATCCAGATTATCTTTGTCGACTATATAGGACTCATAGATGCCGAGGCTGATGCTCGCATCCCTCGTCATGAGCAGATATCCATCATCTCCCGCTCCCTGAAACAGTTGGCCCGTGAACTTGATATCCCTGTAGTCTGCCTGAGTCAGGTAGGAAGACAGGCCGATGGGGTGGAGCCCAAACTTGCCGACCTCAGAGACAGCGGTTCCATCGAGCAGGATGCCGACGTGGTGATCCTGCTTCATCGTGATGTAGGAAAGAACCGTACCGATGATGAAGAGGAGCGCAGAAAGAACAATGTGCAGGAGACAAAGATAATCATGGCGAAGAACCGAAACGGTGAGACCGGAGTTTTTTCCCTAGCCTTTGTCAGTAACATTGTCAGGTTTGAAGAGATGGAGTACAGCCACAAGTATATCTCCGGGAACAACCCTAACGCCTGATTGAGAGGAAGTGGAGCATATCCGCATATCCTAGAAACACAAAGATACCCAGCACTGTACCAATACCTACCAATTGGAGAATCCAATAGGCCTTTGGGCTGATTCGCCTGTTTGTGATCCATTCTAAAGAGGCTGTAAGCACCTGGCCTCCGTCAAAGGCTGGCAGCGGCAACAGATTGGCTATGCCTAGGGAGATGCTCACCACTCCCAAGAGATACCAGAGGGCCCTCAGGCCGCTGGAGGTATCATTCTCCAGTCCCAGTGTAGTGATGTCTCCGATCATCAGGGCCGCCCTTGCAGCACCTGTAAACTCCTTGCGCACACTCCTGCTCTCACCTTGTATGAGTAAAACCAGAGATGTAAGGGTATCGCCGGTAATCTTGAGGGTTGTCTCCAATCCGTTTCTCAGGCTGAAAGGCGGAGCCTTCATCGGCCTCTTATCAGTGGCTAGGGCGAAATTCCATTCGCCTTTGCCTCTCTCGTTCAGATCAGGACGGAATGAGAGGGATTGCTTTTCCTTACCTCTAGCTACAAGAAGCTCTGTCCTCTCAGTATCACTGTCAAGGGCGATGAGAAGATCCAGGTCATTGGCAACGGGTATCCCGTTTGCTGCAAGTATGATGTCACCTTTTACAAGCCCTGCATCATCCTCAGGGGTCGCAGGGCGGACACTGCCGACGATGGGGGGGCGGATGACAGTGAGGCCGTAACGGGCGCCCTGGTCGGTCTTCTCCCCATTCACTGGGATAATGAGCATCTCTTCTTCACGTTCAATGGTAAGGAGTTGGACTCCTCTACTCTCCGACAGGCGAGCCTCGAGGCGTTCCCAGTCATGAATCTCCTCCCCATTGAGCCCTCTGATCAGATCGCCTGTCCTGATGCCCTGCTCATGAGCCGGACTGGTGGCGTTTGAGAAAAGGGTGGGGTAGTCGTTTACCGTTGCGATCACAGCTCGTGTGGACAGTACTGAATATGGCATTGAAGCAAGAACAGAATAGAGAAGAACTGCAAACAACAGGTTCAAAAGAGGACCTGCAAGATAGGTGATTATGCGTTTTGCCGGGTGGACTGAGAAAATCGATCCCTCTTCAACATGGGTGAAGCTCTTGTCGCGTTGCAGGAGTGCTTGGCTGAGGTCATCCGAGCCTTTGAGGCGACAGTAGCCGCCGATGGGAAAGAGGCTTATCCTAAAATCGGTCCCCTTGTGATCCGTACTCCAGAGTTTCGGGCCCAGACCAAAGGAAAAGACTTCAACGTCAATTTTACAAGCCCTTGCAGCGATTAGGTGCCCTATCTCGTGGATGACAACGACCAAGGCTATACCCAACAGGCCGATCAGGTACTTGCCGATCAGGTTCAGTAGGCTGTTCATACATAACTTCTTGTCAGCTTTCTCGCTTCGGAATCGAGGGCGAGTGTCTCTTCAAAGGAAGAGGGGGCGCTGTCCCACGGCTTTTCCAGGGTTTTTTCTATGGCACGTATCATCTGAGGATAGGTGCATTTCCTGTCAAGGAACGTGTGTACGGCAACCTCATCGGCAGCATTGAACGCTAGTGCGGCGCTGCCCCTTCTCTTGAGGATTGAGAAGGCGAGAGCCAAGAGGGGGAAGCGCTCATAATCCGGTTTTTCAAAGGTGAGGCTGAGGTTGGAAAAATCCAAAGGGGCTACAAGATTTTTCCCATCGTCTATCAGCGCATTGACAATGGGCAGGGTCATGTCCGGTATTCCCATCTGTGCATAAAGGGCTCCATCAACAGTACGGATCATCGAATGGACAACCGATTGGGGGTGAATGACCACCTCTATCTTGTCGGCAGGAAGGCCAAAGAGATACGAGGCCTCGATGACTTCAAGGGCCTTGTTGGCCAATGTGGCGCTGTCGACGGAGATTTTTTTCCCCATCTTCCAAGTGGGGTGGGCGAGAGCCTGCTCCACGGTGATCTGGGAAAACCGTTCTTTGGGCAGGGTCCTGAAAGGACCTCCGCTACCGGTCAGTATCAGGGCCCCTATCTCATGGGGGGGCCTCCCCTTCACCAGTTCGGCCAGGGCGCTATGCTCGCTATCGACTGCGATAATCTTGCTATCATGGTGTCTTGCAAGGTCAAACAGATAGGAGCCGCCACAAACAATGCTCTCCTTGTTGGCCAGAGCGAGATCGAAACCCTGCTGTATGGAGAGCAGGGACGCCTCAAGACCAGCAAACCCTGCGATGCCGTTGAGTACAATGTCGGCTTCGAGATTTGACAGCATATCGGAGAGATCATCAAATACAGTGATATCGGATTGGGCATGACCCTTGCGGGCGGTAAGGCAGACTGAGGTGCAGGACAGCTCCCTTGCGAGGGAGAAGAGGGCTTTTTCGTTGCTATGGGCAGAAAGCCCTACAACAGACACTTCCATTTTCTTGTCACGGATTGCCTGGATGGCAGTTGTTCCGATGCTGCCTGTGCAGCCTAGGATGACTACCTTTTTCATAGTCTAGAACAACACTAGCAACAACCAGTACACAGGTGCGCTGGCCAGCATGGAGTCTATGGAATCCAACAGTCCCCCTCTGCCGGGGATAATGTTGCCGCTATCTTTTACTTTTGCTGCGCGTTTGAAGGCACTCTCTATGAGGTCTCCGATATTCGCGCTGGCGCTGGTCAGAAGTCCGAGAAGAAGTGCCTGTGGAATGCTCACCAGGTCCTTTACTCCCGGATAAAACAGGCAGAAGGCAACACTTAAAGCGATTGTGCTCAATGTCCCACCTAGGAAACCTGCCACGCTCTTGTTCGGGCTCACCTTGATGATTCCCTTGTTGGTCTTGCCTAGGGACATGCCAAAAAGGAAAGCGAATACATCATTTCCAAATACAAGCAGAAAAAAGAGCAAGAGGAAGGCAGAAGCATGAGGAAGGGCTGTAAGGCGTATGATGAAGGTTATCAGCAAACCAGGATAGATCAGCAACAGGCTTGCACCACCAATGCGTGAGAAGGTCTTGGCATATTCGTCTTTGGGCCCGGAACGGAGTTCCGCAGCATAGATGGCAAGGGCCATGACGACGAGCGTCAACTCAAGCAGCGGGATTTCTGGGAAGTATGCTATTTCAAGCCATTGGGAGAATGGCAGCAGGGCTGCCGTCCATGAAGGGAAGTTTATGCGTGCGCCCTCAGCCTTGGAATAGAGCTCCTTGAGCTCCATGGTTGCAAGGGCTGCAGTAAGCATGGCAAGTAGTGCAAGGACTAGGAATCCGTAATGGGGCAAAAAGAAGATGATGGAGAATAGTGCGGGAACTGCTACCACAGTCGTCAGTACCCTTTGACCTAATGAACTCATTCTACCCCCCCGAACTTGCGTACCCTTTGTGAGTAATCCTTGCAAATTGTCTGGACATCCTCTGCTTTCCAGTCCGGCCATAGCTTTTCATAAAATCCAAGTTCAGCATAGGCACTGTCCCAAAGCAGGAAGTTACTCAAGCGCCTTTCATTTGCGCTACGTACTATCATATCGACGGGGGGAACGTGGGGCAAGTCCAAATGGGAACGAATGTCATCCTCGCGTAGAATCTTTGAAGGATTTTCAGCATGGAAGCGGTTGGCGGCACGACAGATCTCATTCTGTCCGCCATAGTTGATGGCGAGGATGCAATGTATTTTCGTATTGCTCTCCGTTGCCTTTACCGTAGACTGGATGACCGATTGCACATCAGGGGGCAGGCCTTCGATATCACCACAGACAAGGATTCGAATCCCATGCTTGTTGTAGAAGCCAAGCTCGCCATGGAGTTTGGAAACCAGCACACCCATGAGGTAGGAGACCTCCTGTTTGCTTCGTTTCCAGTTCTCTGTGGAGAAGACATAGAAGGTAACAAACCCGATGCCAAGCACCGATGCTTCTTTTATAACTCTCTTGAGAGCCTTGAGGCCTTCAAGATGGCCTGCAGTCCGGGGTAGGGCACGTTTCTGTGCCCATCTCCCATTCCCATCCATAATGATGCCCAGGTGCTTGGGTACAACGGGTGTAGCTTCCATCAGATCTCCATGATCTCCTTCTCTTTTTCGTCAGAGAGGGTTCCCACTTCAGCAATGAAGGTATCGGTCAGTTTCTGGATTTCTGCTTCAGAATCCTTTTGTTGGTCTTCACTGATCTCACTGGCTTTTTCCATTTTTTTCAGCTCATCCATGGCTTCCCGGCGTACATTTCGGATGGCAATTTTGGTCTGCTCGGCAGTGGCCTTTGCAGTTTTCACCAAGGCCTTTCTTCTCTCCTCATTCAATGGGGGAAAGTTAAGACGGATCAGCTTTCCGTCATTGTTCGGGGGCAGGCCGAGATCGCTTTTAAGAATTGCTTTCTCGATTGCCGAGAGGACACTCTTGTCCCATGGCTGGATAACGATCATCCTGGCTTCCGGAACACTGATAGTAGCAACCTGGTTGATAGGAGTCTCGTTACCGTAGTATTCGACACGAATCTTATCTAAGAGGGAAACGGAGGCTCGTCCGGTTCTCAATGATGCAAAGTCCTTTTCAAGACTTTCTAGACTTTTTTTCATTTTGCTTTCGCAAGTTTCTAATACCTGTAGCATACAAATCTCCAATAGGACAACCGCTCACAAAGTGAGCGGTTGGAATGAATCGATGAACGTTAGACTTCGCAGGAAGCAGAACCTGCAAGGATATAGGTGAAGTTTGTTATTTCAAGTGTTCCACCGCTGGCCTTGCCGACTTCCTTAGCTTTCTGTTCCACACTTACAGAGTCGTCCTTGACGAATTTCTGCTGGAGGAAACAAATTTCTGCGAGGTGTTTGCTGAGCTTGCCCTTTACAATACCCTCAACGACCTTTGCCGGCTTGTCAAGCAACACTGCCTGAGCGGTAAAGATCTCTTTCTGTTCTGCGATATAGGCAGGATCGACTGAAGAAGTCGAAAAGTAGGAAGGAGTGAAGGCAGCGACGTGCAGTGCACAGTCGTTTGCAAATTCCTTGACCAACTGGTTATCGGCAACTTCAGGCTTATCGGTCTTGAATGTGACTACAACACCGAGGGAACCTTCGCCGTGAACATAGCTGGAGGCAAATTCATCCTTACCAAGGGGGATGACAATAACCTGCTTGAGGGCCATATTCTCCTTGATGACGGTGATCAGGTCATTGACCATGCCATTCAGTTCGTCATTGATCCCAGTGTAGCCTTTTTCTACTACGACCGAGCAGATATTCTCTCCAAGTTCAGCGAACTGTGAGTTTCCAGCAACAAAGTCAGTCTCACAGGAGAGCTGTACGATGACAGCCTTGTCATCAGTCACTCTCACAAAGACACGCCCGTTATTGGTCGCCCTGTCCTGTCTCTTGGCGATGGCAGCGAGGCCCATCTCCTTGAGGAACTTGTTGGCAGCATCGAAATCCCCATTGGATTTCATCAGTGCCTTTTTACAATCCATCATGCCTGCGCCGGTGGCGTCACGCAATCTTTTTACATCATCAGCTGTTATAGCCATATTTTGCTCCTTAGTCCTTGTAGAGGGTCTCTTCGTCGACGGTGATAGCACTCTTGTCGTCAGCGACCTCTTCCTCTACTACGGGCTCGACAACCTTCTCTTTCTCCTCTTCAAACTTGGAGAATTCAGCACCCTCTTCAGTGGAGAAGACAACTTCTTCGTCAACTTCCTCTACCACTTCCTCTTCAACACTCTCTTCTTCAGTTCCGAGAGTCTCGATGATCTGGATTCCGGCTTCGGTGTCAGCATCAATTACCGCATTGGCAATGATCTCGACAAAGAGGCTGATGGCACGGATGGCGTCATCGTTTCCAGGGATGGGGTAGGTGATGTCAGTGGGGTCACAGTTGGTGTCTACGACAGCAATTACAGGAATCCCGAGGCGCTTTGCCTCTGCAACAGCAATGGTTTCCTTCTTGGTGTCAATGATGAATATTGCTCCAGGGAGCTCCTTCATATCCTTGATACCGCCAAGGTTCTTCTCAAGCTTGATCTTCTGCTTGGTGAGCAGGGAGACTTCTTTCTTGGTTAGGGATTCAAAGGTGCCATCATTTTCCATCTTTTCAATTTTCTTGAGGGTTGAAATGGACTTCTTGATGGTTGAGAAGTTGGTCAGCATCCCGCCGAGCCAACGGTTGTTGATGTAGGGCATTCCACAGCGCTTAGCTTCAGCTTCGATAGCCTGCTGAGCCTGCTTCTTGGTGCCGACAAACAGAACGGTCTTGCCCTGTTTCACTACTGCACGAACTGCGTCGTACGCTTCAACTATACAAGCAGAGGTCTTCTGCAAGTCAATGATATGGATTCCATTTCTCTGGCTGAAAATAAAACGAGCCATCTTTGGATTCCATCTTTTGGTCTGGTGACCGAAATGCACGCCTGATTCTAGCAGGCTCTTCATGGTTACTACGGACATAATCCTCCTGTCTGACGACATAGCTGTACTACGTACAAGCTAAAGTGCGTCACCCTTCATCTATTACTCACCCCCGCAGGGGCGGATATTCTGCGCCATCACTAACGGGCACAGTTGCAAGAAGTATTTCAGAAATCTGTAAAAGTGGCAAGCCTATTACCGTTGCAATGTCACCTTCCACCCT
>DUPO01000142.1 GCA_012838275.1 Spirochaetales bacterium | reverse complement strand
TGCAGGTGGTCCATGAGGATCCCTCTTTTCTTGTGGTGGACAAGCAGGCAACCTTGCCGACTGTCCCTTTGAAGGACAATCCTGGAGGCAAGCAGACCTTGCTCTCTCTTATAAGCGAACACTATCCCGAAGTCCTTGAAATCTCAGGTAAGAATACTTGGGAAGGAGGGGTGCTTCACCGCCTGGATACTGCGACCAGTGGCCTGGTCGTAGTAGCTCGGACAAAAGAGGCATATTCTTTTTTGCGTACCATCCAGAAAGCTGACTTGTTCTGGAAGGAGTATAAGGCCCAGAGCAGCGTATACAAACCCGATTCCCTCACCGGATTTCCCGCTTACCCTTATGATGACCCTTTCTTGGCCAAGGGCAAGGAAGTCTTCATAGGCAGCCTGTTTCGAAGATACGGCGAGCATCATAGGGAGGTCCGGCCGGTCAACGCTGCCAGCCCCAAGCACCTTCTGGACAAGACTTCAGGTATTTGGTATCTGACCAAGGTCTGTTATGCCGGCAGTCTGGATAACGGCGCCAAGCAGTTTACCTGCAGGCTTTCCTCAGGTTTCCACCATCAGGTAAGGGCACACCTTGCATGGAGTGGTTGGCCGCTCGATGGGGACACTGTCTATCATGGATTGGACAAGCCCAACCTAGCCCTACGTTGCGTCGCTGTGCAGATCTTGCACCCGGTTACGCAAGAACAACTCGAAATCAGAGTCGATCAATAAGATAAGGAGTCAGAAATATGGCAGATCAGAGAGAACAGAAGCTTGCAAAGCTTCTGGTTGAGTATTCGGTAGCCCTAGAGAAAGGGGAGTCTTGCTTGATCAACGCGGTTGACATCCCGACCTCCATGACTGAGGCCCTCATTGCAGCAGTCTATGAGGTGGGGGCATACCCCTTGGTGAATGTCTGGAATCAGAGGCTTGAAAGGGCCATGCTCCAGAGCGCAAGCCCCTCTTCCCTTGAGAAATGGGCGGATGTAGACACCTATCGGATGAAGCAGGCCGATGCCTTCATCGGTATCCGCGGCATAGCAAATGTCAGGGAACTCGCATCCATTCCCGAACAATCAAATTTGTATGGGAAACTGTACAACACTCCTGTCCATATGAAGACCCGCCTTCCCCACACCAAGTGGGTGGTCCTGCGCTATCCGACCGAAGTCATGGCAATGCAGGCAAACAAGGGGACACTTGAGTTTGAGGATTTCTTCTACGACGTGTGCACGGGTGTCGACTACCAGAAGATGGCCGGTGTGATGGATGAAGCCAAGGAATATCTCGATACTGTGGACAAGGTTCACATCAAGGCCCCTGGAACGGACTTGCACTTCTCCATAAAGGGAATGGGATTCATCCCCTGTGCAGGAAAAATGAATATCCCCGATGGGGAGATATACTCCTGTCCTGTCAAGGATTCCGTCAACGGGACGATTGCGTACAACTGTGACAGCACGTACCATGGGCATCAGTTCAAGGATGTCCGCTTTGTCTTCAGGGACGGCAAGATTGTCGAGGCGTACAGTGACGATGATGCATTGATAAACGAAATACTCAATGTCGATGAAGGGGCCCGCTACATAGGGGAGTTTGCCCTGGGATGCAATCCCGGAGTGCTCCATCCCATGGACAACACCCTCTTCGATGAGAAGATTGCAGGTTCAATCCACTTCACTCCGGGAAATGCCTATGAGGATTGTGACAATGGCAACCGCTCTTCCGTACACTGGGACCTGGTGCAGATCCAGCGCCCCGAATACGGAGGGGGTGAGATGTATTTCGATGGGGAGCTGGTCAGAAAGGACGGGGTCTTCATCCATCCCAAGCTCAAGGGTCTGAACTTTGATGCTTGAACTGCGCTGAAGGTCCAGATCAATACGGTCTGGACCGGCAAAACAAAAAAACAAAAAAATAAAGGCGATGAGGGACATGCTCCCCATCGCCTTTGTATCATCATCTCATCATCGCTCCACGTTGAAGGTTATGGTCCTGTTGTTCCAGATGATGATCCGGCTTTCCAGATGTGCCTGGACTGCCCTTGAGAGCACCCTGCGCTCCACATCCTTTCCTACATCCCTAAGGCCCCGGGGAGAGAGCTCATGGTTCACCCTCACCACATCCTGCTCGATGATCGGACCTTGATCGAGGTCTTCGCTTGCATAATGGGCTGTAGCGCCGATCATCTTCACCCCCCGCTCATATGCCCTGCGGTAGGGGTTGGCACCCTGGAAAGCCGGAAGGAACCCATGGTGGATGTTTATGATCCTTCCCTGCCACGCATTGGTGAATTCGGGTGTGAGAATCTGCATATAACGTGCCAGTACAACCAGATCGATGTCAAATCGCTTGAGCAGGGAGCGGATCTTCCCTTCCTGGTCCTCTTTGGTCGCCGGTGTTACGGGAAGATGGTAGAAAGGGATCCTGAACTGGTTGGCAACCATCTCAAGGTCGGGGTGATTGCTGATGATCAGGGATATCTCACACTTCAGCTCGCCTTCGTCCTTGCGGGTTATCAGGTCATAGAGGCAGTGGCTGGTCTTGCTTACCATGATGGCCACCCTTGCAAGGTAGTCGCTGTAGTGGCACTCCCAAGTGAGGTTATACTCGCGGGCAAAGAGGGTGAAGCTCTCCTCCAGCTCCTTGCGTGTTGTCATGAGGTCCTGCATGTCCAGTTCGATGCGCATGAAGTAACGCCCTTCGACATTGTCGGTATGTTGCTGGCAATGGAGGATGTTATACCCTTTGTTATAGAACCAATTGGTCGTCGCCGCCAAGATTCCCTTGCGGTCTTCGCACTGTATGAGAAAAATGATCTTCTTTGTTTCTGCCATGGTCAAGCCTTTTTAGAATGTGGATATTTCAGCGTTGTCCGCCTCGTCTCCCGATACAATTTCAACTCGGCTTTTGGCCTCTGAAAGTGTTTTCTCCAATTTTTTGGACAAAAGCATTCCCTCTTCGAACAAAGCAAGGCTCTCTTCAAGGCTTGTCTCGGAAGCATTGAGCTTCTGTGCAATTTCCTCGATTCTGGATACATCCGTTTCAAAACTCATGATCTACTCCTCTATGAGGGCCTTACGGCTTCCATCGATGAATGTCAGTTTGATATGTTCCCCGACCTTGGCTTCTTCTCTGTTGTGAAGGGCTTTTCCCTCTGAATCAAAGACGAGCGTGTAGCCTCGCGCCAGTATAGCAAGGGGAGAGAGGGCTTGCAACTCTCTGGTTGCCATCAGGACCCTCTGGGTGTTCTTTTCAATTTTTTCCTTGTAGGCCTGGCTCATGCTCTGGCTAGCATTGGCCAGAAGGTACTCATATCTTTCCATCCGATGGGCCATGCTTCTTTGCATGGCCTCCGTACTTGGAATGCGGTGTTCCAACAACTGAAGACGGTGTGCCATCCCCTTATGTATGGCAACCCTTGTAGTCTCCACTCTCTGGCGGAGGTCTAGGATGCCCTGGCTGACAAGTTCCGCGGCAGCTGAAGGGGTAGGGGCCCGCAGGTCAGCGACAAAGTCAGAAAGGGCCCAGTCGATCTCATGCCCCACTGCGCTGATGACTGGGATTTCAGACTCGTAGATCGCCTGGATGACCGCGTCTTCACTGAAAGGCAGGAGATCCTCCAAGGATCCTCCGCCACGGCCCACTATAAGCACATCACACAGCAGAAGGAGGTTTGCCTGCCTGATCCTGGCGGCGATGGTAGCGGCTGCGGCGGTTCCCTGGACTGTGGCGGGAAGTATGAGGATGTCCAGCGAGGGCGCCCGTCGGGAGAGAATCTGCAGTATGTCCTGCAAGGCGGCACTTGTCGCGCTTGTTACAACGCCTACGCGGGTGGGCCTGACGGGTATCATTTTCTTGCGTTCAGAGGCAAAATACCCGAGCGCATCATACTCGCGCTTGCGCTTTTCAAGCATGGCGAGGATATCACCGGTGCCGCTCTTTTCCATGGTGTCGCACTTCAGCTGGTAGGTCCCTCGCGCAGCATAGACATCGAGTGATCCTGTGACCACTACCTTGTCCCCTTCCTGCGGCTTGAAGTTTACCCTCCAAGCCGTGCTCTTGAACATGATGGCTGAAAGGGATGATGTGCTGTCCTTGAGGGTGAAGAACCAGTGTCCGCTTGAAGCGGGGCGGAAGTTGGATATCTCACCGCTGACCCGGATGCCGTAAAACCCCTCTTCAAGGGTTCTCTTGATCAGGGAGGTGAGTTCTGAGACTGAGAGCTCTGTCTGGAGGAGGAGGGAGTCGTTAGACATCGGCTCCCTCTCTCTTGGCTGTATGTTTTTTCATGCTTCGTATCTGACTGAGGATTCCTAGGATTGAGAGTATCAATGCCCATGCAAGGAAAATCCAGAGGTCCTCCAGATACCAGAATCGAGCGAGCAGGTAGCTGATGAGCAACGCTCCTGCTACGGAGTTCTCAAAAGCCATGTAGGAGGCGAAGTCCCTCATGCAGAAAATGAGGATCAGGATCAGCAGTATTCCCGAAACCAGAAGGTTGGGGGTAAGGGGCAAGAATTCCAAGAGCAAGATGAAGATGAAGAGAGCCATGCTGACGGCGGCGAACAGGGCAACCACCTTCCCTGTGACAAGGCCGCTTTTTCTGGACAGGGCGAAGAGGAGCAACCCGCCTATGGCTATGCTGGCCAAGGCTATGCTGCTGAAAAGGTAGTCATCCCCTTTGATGAGATGGTCCAGCAGAGCCTTGATGGTGTTCTTTGAGGCAAGGGAAGCGATGAGGGTCTCGGGCTGCATGATCAGAAAGGCCAGAGCCAGGCTGACCATGGCTCCGGAAAGCACGCTACGCAGAGGTACGAGGTATTTTCTTGCTACGTTACCATAGAAACAGAGGAAAAATCCTGCGAGCAGCCCCACTATCATAATTGGGGCGCCCAGTGTGGGTAGGTTTGTATGCATGAGCCTATTCCTTTTTAGGGGAGAAAAAAAAGAGACAGCCATAATTGCTGCCTCTTAATCCAAAGTTATTTTCTTACTCCTGGATGATAGCTGCGGTTGGGCAGACATCAGCGCAAGCGCCGCAATCGATGCAGGTATCCGCATCGATTACATAGATGTCGCCTTCGGAGATAGCGTCCGTTGGGCACTCTGGTAAACAAGTTCCGCATGCAACACATGCGTCAGTGATTTTGTAAGCCATACTCTTGACTCCTTAATACGTTTCGTTGCTTCTGACTATATACTCACTGCCCTATCAAGTCAAGAATGAAGAAATAATTGTACTTATAGAATATAAATAACCCTTAAAGACTGTAAAAAATAGGATTGAGAGAAGCAAATGGAGTCTGAAAATAGAAAATACGTAGGGAACAAATATGCGAGTCCAAAAAAAATACAGGAAATACGTATCTCCTATTATCTTTTAGTATACCACGCTGTAACCGTGGGCGATAGGTTTGTACAAAGAGTGTCTAAATGTATTTATAATAAAGAAATATTTGACAGTACCCGTAATGTGAAGTATCATATGTTCACTGGCGAAGTCGGGAAGGGTGTCATCCTTCCCAGTAGCCTGGGGCCCTCTCTGGTGGAGGGCCTTATTCTTTATAGGGTTTCGAGCCGGCCTTTTGGCGCGTAAGGGCCGCTTAGGAAAGCCGCCATTCCTACAACAGGTAATCACCATCCTGTATCCATCCCCTTTTTCTCAAGGCCTGTGATAGGGCCAGAGAGATGATGGCCGGCAAAAGGAAGTGGAGCAGTGCTATCTTCCACCAGGATTCGATGCCCATGACCGCCAGGGTATTGATTTGTCCGACGAGCCCGCTGGTCCCCATCCCCGCCCCGGGTGCGTTGTTTTCCATCTGGAAGACGGTGGTAGCAAATGGACCGAGGATCGCCGCAGTGAGCGTCGGTGGTATCCATATTTTCCAATTTTTAATGATGTTGGGCACTTGGAGCATGGAAGTGCCGAGCCCTAGGCTGATAAGGCCGCCGACCTTGTTCTCTTTATATCCTGAGCAGGCGAAGCCTATCATCTGGGAGCAACAGCCTACCGTTGCAGCTCCTGCTGCCAGGCCGCTTATGCCCAAGGAGATGCAAATTGCAGCGCTGCTTATGGGAAGGGTGAGAAGCATCCCGACGGTTACCGACACCAGTATTCCCATAGGTATCGGGTAGAGTGTGGTCAGCTGGGAGATAAGGGCACCGATGGCATTCATGAAAGAGGCGACCACAGGCGACAGGAAAAGCCCGGTAACGGCACCCGCAATGATGACAAATAGTGGGATGAGAAGGATGTCCACCTTTGTTTTGCCTGCAATCCTCTTTCCCGCCTCAGCTCCGACCAAGGAGGCCAGAAGGGCCCCGACAGGTTCCCCTATGAGGACCCTGGAAAAAAGGGCCCCCTCGAAGACGAACGTCCCTGCCCCGACCGACCCGACTACAGCAGATGCGAATATCGCCAAGGGAGGGGCTCCCACAGAGAGGGCGACTCCGACACCTATCGCCGGTCCCATCATGTACTGGGCTATCTGTCCCAACTGGATCAGGATTTGCGAATCGAGATAAAGCCCTGCCTGCTTGATGATCAGCCCTATGATCAGGCTTGCAAAGAGACCCTGTGCCATTCCATTCAGCACTTGTACCAGATACGCGGCAAATTTGTTTGTCTGTTGTTCCATTCTAGCATCCTCATAGTTCATGTGTGGGTGATGTAGGATGACTTTTACGACCTTAACCTGCAAGAGTCAAATTAAGGAAGGCCCCCTTAGATGGGGTAAACATAGTAGAAATGAAGAAACTTGTACAGATACATTCTGGTCTGACGGTATTCCAGGAAACCACAGGAGCATCAGATCAGGTGATCTGTCCCTATTTTTTCAGCAGTGCGGTGGAAACCGTGCCAACCGGACAGATCGCACACCATATTCTCGGCCTGTAGAGCCTTGAGAGCGCTATGCCTAGAAGGGTTGAACTGAGCATCATCGAGTACAGGCGGTAGGAGAGATGCATGATGGCGGGGGGAGCCTGCAACCTGAGAAGCTGGGGAAGGGGAAGAAGCGGAATGGCTATGAAAAGCCTCACGTACTCCATGCTTGCCATATTTCCCATGGCCACCTGTATTGTTGAGCCGGTTATGAAGAAAAGATTGACCCCAAAGTACCAGAGCATCACTTTTTTCAGTGTGCCGTTGGAAAACTGGCGGGGTATTGGCCGGTTCCTTTTCTTGGTGCCTGTTTTCAAGAGGAGGGAAGCTCTCGGGCAGTAGGCGGAGCACCAGAGCTTTCTCTTGTATCGGGCCAACAGGATAAAGGGAATTGCCATGCAGAGCAGTGCGGACAGGCCGAAGAGGATTGATACGAATCCAAGTGAAAAATATAGCAGGGTGACCAAAAACACACCTTTGACAAGCCCTGTCCTCTTTTTGTTATCACTGATCATCTACTGCCTCCTTATGACAAGGGCCCTGGGCATGCAGTATCGTGTGCATTTCCCGCAACCCGTGCACTTTGCATAATCTACCACAGGGGCTGCATATCCGACTTGAGAGAGGGCTCCGAACGGACAGGCCGACACCGAGGGGCAGCGGTGATTTTGCGGGCAACGCTGTTTTCTTACAGAAAGGGTCTTCTCCCCTTGTTCATCGGCGTTTTTTCCCTTTTGGTTAAAGAAGCGCATGAAATTGAAAGCCATATCCTATCTCCCATAAAACGGTAGGTCCTACAGGGAGGGAGCATATAGGAAAAGACTTCAAAGGTCAAATGATTGCTAATGGCAATTGTTTTTACTGACAAATAGATGAGGATGATCTCCTACCTTTATTCTTGTTTGTCTTGCCGAGAAGCGAACAAACCCGTTATAGTTTTGGCTGGGAGGAAGGGAAATTGAAGAAAGTTGTCCTGGCTGAAAAGCCTAGTGTTGCTAGAGAGCTTGCAAGGGTGCTGAACTGTTGGAAACGAGACAAGGGGTACATCGAAGGCCCCGACTACATTGTGACTTGGGCTTTGGGGCACCTGGTGGAACTTGCACAGCCAGCAGCCTACAGCGACCGTTTCAGGCGCTGGTCCTTGCGGGACCTTCCCATGCTTCCCGATACGCTCAAGCAAGAGGTCATTCCCCAAAGCTCCGACCAGTTCGATGTGGTGAAGACCCTGCTCAGCCGAAAGGATGTCGATGGTGTGATCATAGCGACCGATGCGGGAAGGGAAGGGGAGCTCGTAGCCAGGTGGATCATGAAATTGGCCGGATATGAGGGGGAGGCGAAACGTCTTTGGATAAGCAGTCAGACCGACAGCGCCATCAGCGAAGGGTTCGCAAGCCTTAAGGATGCCTCTCTCTATGATAATCTTTACAGTGCCGCTGAGAGTCGTGCTGCCGCCGACTGGTATGTGGGAATGAACGTGACACGTGCCCTCACCTGCCACTATGACGCCAAGCTCTCTGCAGGAAGGGTCCAGACCCCGACGCTCGCCCTCATGACGAGTCGAGAAAGCGAGATTGAGAGTTTTGCAGGACAGTTCTACTGGACGCTGAAAGCTGATTTCGGCTCCTTTACTGCATCCCATTATACCGAAGACGGTACTATCAGGATTAAAGAGGAAGAGACCGCCAAGAAATTGGAGAAAACCCTGGTCGGGAAGAAAGGTGTTGTGAGCAGCCTGGAGACGGTGGAAAAGAGTGAGCAGCCTCCTTTGGCTTATGATCTTACCGAGTTGCAGCGTGATGCTAACAACCACCTGAACTTCAGCGCCAAGGAGACGTTGGACACTCTGCAAAGGCTCTATGAGCAGTATAAGATCGTGACCTACCCGAGAACCGACAGCCGCTACATCACCAGCGACATTGTGGCGACCATTCCCCAGCGATTGCGCTCGCTCTGCCTTACCCCTTTCGCCCCCCTTGCGAACTCTTTCGTAGAGGATGGCTTCAGAATTGACGAACAGCGCTTTGTCCAGGATCTGCAGGTCACTGACCACCATGCCATCATACCGACCGAACAGAAGGTAGACCTTTCAAAGCTTTCCAAAAACGAACGGGCTTTGTGGGAGCTCATTGTCATGCGGTTCCTGGAAGTGCTCAGCAGCGACTATCTCTACAGGACCACCACCCTCATAGCCGAGGTCGGAGGCTCGGTTTTCCAGAGCCGCCTTACCATCCCGACCCAACAGGGATGGCGTGATGTCGCGCGTCTTATCGGACGGCGAAGCGCTGAGACCCTCATGGAGGACGACGAACCCTTCAGCGCCTCCTTGCTCTCCCTTGAAAAGGGGTCAGAGGTCGAGATAGGCTCGGTGAAAGTCCGACGCATGACAACCGCTGCCCCTAGCCGGTACACAGAGGCGACACTGCTCTCGGCCATGGAGCATGCAGGCCGTCTTGTTGAGGATGCGAACCTGAAGAAACGATTGGGCAACGGTCTGGGCACCCCAGCAACCCGTGCCGACATAATAGAGAAGCTGATCCGGAACCACTATGTCGAGCGTCAGGGTAGGGAACTGGTACCCACTGCCAAGGGCCGGGAAGTCGTACGCCTTGCCCCCGACCTGCTGTGCAGTGCCCACCTCACCGGGAAATGGGAGGAGAGGCTCTCCCGGATTGCCGAGGGGAAGGAGGACAGCGCACTCTTTATCGAGGATATCAAGAACAGCACCCGATCCCTGGTAAAGCAGGTAGTCTCCAGCGGAGAGACATACGCCCCGCAGTTCAAGGAGTCAAAAAACTGCCCGCATTGCAAGGGGCCCATGATGAAGGTTGTGGATGAGATAGGACAGAATCACTTTATCTGCCAGAGACTCTCCTGCTCCTATGAGGAAAAGGAGATAAAGAAGCGGGTTCCCATCGAAGTTGCCGATGAGCCCAAGGCCGTAGTGAAGGTTGTGGCAAAACCCAAGGAGAGCGCAGCAGCCACCCCAAAGAAAAGGGTGGTGGTGAAGAAGGCCCTTCCCAAGAAGAGTGCCATGAAACTACCTGACGACCACTCTAAGGCTCCTAAAAAAGGCACCTACACCTGGGAGACAGTCATAGAGGTGGTACGTCCGAGCAAACTTACCTATCGCAGGGATGACCGCCGCCCGGATGTAGCGAAAAAGAGGGAGGACCGCCCGTGGGGGAACAACAACGCCCCCAGCGCCGTTGTCAGTGAGACCCCTACAGCAGGAGGGACCTTCGCTGACTTCATGAAGGCGAGCGAAGAACGGAAGAAAAGGGATAGAAACAAAAAGAGATAAATTAACAGTTTTGTTATAATAAAAACATTCTGTTATGCTATAGACAAAGTTGTCGCTTTTCTGTTAGGCTGTTTTCATGATTGGAGGCATCATGAAAATAGCTATAGTCGGATATGGAAAAATGGGGAGGCTCATTCGCAACAAGGCCCTTGACGCTAATCACGAGGTGGTTGCCGTGATAGACCCGATTGCAGACCTGCCTGAAGTCACTGATACGCATCTTGATGCCTCTACGCTCAACGGGTGTACCGTGGCCATTGACTTTACCCACCCTTCGGTGGTGGCAGACAACATTGTGCTCTATGCCCGTCTGGGCATACCCGCAGTCATCGGGACCACCGGGTGGTATGACCGGATCCCGGAGGTCAGGGAGGCCATCGATGAGAGTTCGTGCTCCATCATCTACAGTGGCAATTTCTCCCTTGGCGTCGCCCTCTTTTTTCAGGTGGCCAAACATGCCTCACAGCTTTTTGGGGCAAGCGGCCTTTATGACCCCTTTATCCAGGAGACTCACCATGCCCAGAAGGCGGACAGCCCTTCCGGCACCGCTGTGATGCTCTCCCAGATGGTCTTGGACAATACTCCAAACAAGAGTTCCATCTATTCCGATACCTTGCACCGAAGACGCGAGGATACGGAGATTCATGTCGCCTCCGTGAGGGGCGGTTTTGTCCCTGGAACCCATACAGTGACTTTTGACAGTCAGGATGACACGATAGAGCTGACCCATCGGGCACGGTCCCGAGAGGGGTTTGCTACCGGTGCGCTTAAGGCTGCATCGTGGATAACCGATGGCAGAAAAGGGTTTTACACCCTGGATGCCATGCTCGAAGACGTATTTTTAGGGGAGCGTGTATAGTGAAGGATATTAATTTCAGGGGAGTGTTTACCGCAATGGTCACCCCTTTTACCAAGAAGGACTTTTTGGACGAGGAATTGCTGCAGCAGATCGTCGAGACACAGATAGCGAGCGGGGTATCGGGTCTGGTTCCCTGCGGTACCACAGGAGAGAGTCCGACCCTCAGCCACGATGAGCACGACAGGGTCATCGCCCTTACCGTCAAATTCGCTGATGGCAGGGTCCCTGTCATTGCGGGAACCGGCTCAAACGCCACCAGTGAGGCCGTACGCCTCTCCCGGCACGCCCAGGAGGTGGGCTCCGATGCGGTGCTGCTGGTAAACCCGTACTATAACAAGCCGACACAGAAAGGGTTGTACCTGCACTTCAAGGCGATAGCAGACAGTGTGGACATCCCCTGCATCCTGTACAACATCCAGGGAAGGACCGGAGTTAATATCGAGACCGCGACAGTCAGGGCGCTCAGCGAAGCTTGTCCGAATATCGTAGGGGTCAAGGAAGCCAGTGGCAACCTTATGCAGATGAAATCCGTCATAGCTGAGACCCATGGTGATTTTCGTGTCCTAAGTGGTGATGACAACCTCTGTCTGGACCTCATTGAGGCCGGCGGGGACGGGGTCATCAGCGTAGGGTCGAACATCTGTCCCAGGTATATCTCTGAGATGGTAGGCCTTGCCCTTCACGGGGACATGAAGAAGGCCCGGGCGATGGAAGCCGCCCTTGGAGGGTTCTTCAAGGCCTGTTTTCTTGAGACCAATCCCATCCCCATCAAGACCGCTATGGCACGTTATGGCTGGTGTGAGGAGTCTTTCCGCCTCCCTATGTGCTCTTTTGAGAATGAAGAGAACCGTGCAAAGCTCTATGCTGAGCTGGATAATTTGGACGCACTTGGTGCCTTGACGAGGAGAATGTAAGATGGCGACTGTCAATAAGAATTTTGAGAAGCTGGCAAGCGGGTACCTATTCCCGGAGATTGCCAGGAGGACTGCCGTTTGGCAGAAGAGCAATCCAAACGCAGACATACTGCGCCTCGGTATCGGTAACACTACCGAGGCTCTGCCGCCTGCAGTCTGCACTGCCATGCATGAGAAGATTGATGCCCTGTCCGACCGGGCCACCTACAGCGGCTATGGGGATGAGCAGGGTGATACCTACCTCCGTGAGGAGCTGGTCCGCTACTACGATCGCTACGGGGTCTGCCTGCAGGCTAGCGAATTCTTCATAAGTGACGGTGCCAAGAGCGATGCTGCGAACCTGCAGGACATATTCAGCACCGACAATGTCGTAGCGGTGCAGGACCCTGCCTATCCTGTCTATGTCGACAGCAATGTTGTTGCAGGCAGGACCGGGCTTTTTGATAAGAATCGGGGACGCTACAACGGGTTTGTCTATCTGGAGTGCAGTGAAGAGAACGGGTTCATCCCATCCCCTCCGAAGGAGAAGGTGGACCTCATCTACCTGTGCAGCCCCAACAACCCCACAGGTGCGGTCATGACAAAAGAGCAGCTCAAGGGTTTTGTCGACTATGCGCTAGAGAACAAGAGTGTCATCATCTTTGACAGTGCATACAGTGAATATATCACAGAAGAGGGGTATCCCCGCTCGATCTACGAGGTGGAAGGGGCCCAGAAGTGTGCAATCGAGATAAACAGCTTCTCCAAGTCCTCCGGGTTTACCGGGGTGAGATTGGGCTGGACCATCGTTCCCAAGGCCCTTGAGTGTGAGGATGCCAAGGCCGGTTTGCTCAACTCCCTTTGGAACAGGCGCCAGTGTACCTTTTTCAACGGAGCAAGCAATATCGCCCAAGCTGGGGGATTTGCCGCCCTCTCTGGTGATGGTTATCAGCAGAGTCGGGACTTGATTGACTACTATATGGAGAATGCCCGCCTCATCCGTGAAGGTCTGGAAAGGGTGGGCCTAACCGTTTATGGTGGGGTCAACAGCCCCTACATCTGGGCAAAGGCACCCAACAATATGCCCAGCTGGGACTTCTTTGACCTGCTGCTGGACTCTTGCCATGTGGTGGTCACCCCAGGTGCTGGTTTCGGTCCTGCAGGGGAGGGCTTTGTGAGAGTCTCCTCCTACGGACATCGTGAGAATGTTGAAAAGGCAATTGCTTCAATAGAGGAGAATTTAAAGATATGAGTGAGAAAACCCTACCCTTGAGCCCTGAAGAGCTACTGAAATTGGCTGAGAATATCCCTACACCCTTTTATCTGTATGATGAGAAGGCGATAGTGGAGAATGCTCGTCGATTTACCAGCCTGTTCTCCTGGGCTCCGGGCTTTCGCAACTACTTTGCGGTCAAGGCATGTCCCAATCCAAGCATCGTCTCAATCCTGGGTCGAGAGGGTTTTGGTAGCGATTGCTCCTCCCTGCCCGAGATGGTGATGAGCGAAGCGTGTGGCATTACAGGTGAAAGCCTCATGTTCACCAGCAACAACACTCCCCCTGAGGAGTTTGTGGAGGCTTATAGGCAGGGAGCGATCATCAATCTTGATGACATCACCCACATCGATGCCATGGTCGAAGCTTTGGGGGAGGTGC
The DNA here is from genome assembly GCA_012838275.1 of Spirochaetales bacterium. Classification (GTDB taxonomy): domain Bacteria; phylum Spirochaetota; class Spirochaetia; order Sphaerochaetales; family Sphaerochaetaceae; genus Sphaerochaeta. The sequence goes on along the minus strand of DUPO01000142.1, from coordinate 8,064 downwards.
CTTCCCTTATCTGTTTCCGCTACAACCCAGGCCCTGAGCGCACAGGGAACGCCATCATAGGCAACCCTGTCGAAGCGAAGTACGGTCTCACTTCAAGCCAGATAGTCGATGCCTACAGGATCATGAAGGAGAAGGGGGCCAAGCGTTTTGGCCTGCACACCATGGTAGCCTCCAACGAGCTCGACGGCTCCTATATTGTGGAGACAGCCAGGATGCTCTTCGAGCTCTGTGTGAAGATACAGAAAGAGGCTGGCGTACGAATCGAATTCATCGATATGGGAGGCGGCATCGGAATCCCGTACAAGCCTGAGCAGGACGCCATGGACCTTGAGGCTGTAAGCAAGGGAATGCACGAACTCTACAAAGAGATCATCATCCCCGCCGCCCTTGATCCCCTCAATATCGTATTTGAGTGCGGAAGGGTCATCACCGGCCCCTATGGGTATCTGGTAACCTCTGTCAGGCATGTGAGCAGCAAGTACAAGGAGTATGTGGGCGTCGACGCTTCCATGAGTGACCTCATGCGTCCTGCCCTCTACGGTGCGTACCACCATATAACCGCCGTCGGCAAAGAGACCCAAGCCCATGACCACATCTATGATGTGACAGGCTCGCTGTGTGAGAATAACGACAAGTTTGCCATCGACAGGGCCCTTCCTGAACTAGAGAAGGGGGATATCCTGGTTATCCACGATGTCGGAGCTCATGGCCATGCTATGGGGTTCAACTACAATGCCAAGCTCAGGCCTGCTGAATACCTCCTGAAAGAGGACAACTCGATAGTGATGATCCGTAGGGCACAGACCTATGATGACTATGTTGCAACGCTCCGCTTTGATGGGGCGGAGGTGGTGCTCTGATGCATAGATTTGCCATACGTGTCTATTACAGCGATACCGACTGCGGAGGCATTGTCTACCACGCGAACTATCTTAACTTCGTCGAGCATGCGCGCACTGAGCTGCTTAGGGACATCAGTCTGACTGTAGGGCAGACAGGATCCCATAGGGCCCTCATGGAGCAGGAGCAACTCGCTCTTGTGGTCAAGTCAGTCAATGTGGATTACCGCAGGCCTGCGTATCTTGATGACCTGCTCAGCGTCGAGACGGAGGTTGAAGAGTCCAAGCGCTTCTCCATCGTATTCCGTCAGACTGTCAAGCGTGAGGAGGAAGTCCTGTGCGTCGCACTGGTCAAGGTCGCCGCAATAGATACCGCTACCATGCGACCGAAGCCCATGCCCTCCTGGTTTGTCCCTGCAGTCAATGCACTGTAGGCAGGGCCTTCCAGTCTGTGGTATAGCGCGGTGAGAGGTAGGCCTGAGCCATCAGGTCGGCTTTGACCATCGAGTCCGCTGTCCCACAGAGCAGGGCTCGTCTTCCGTAAGCCCTCTGGATCTCCTGCACTACAGGGGAGAGCCTCTGCTCCTGAACTATCCGATTTTGCTCTTGTTCGGCATTGAACAGCGAGTACTGATGGACTCCCTCCTCCTCAAGATATGTCGCCCACACCCTGCTCGCCTTGTAGGGTGCTTTTTTGTATATGGAGGTCAGGCATGCCTTTGCGGCTGCGAGTAGGGTCGGGGTGTAGTCGGATCCTTGGCCGAGCACGACTGTCGCACTAGGGCTCTGGTACTCTTCCCTGAAGCGGCTGGTGTAGAGCGCTACGGTAATTTCCCGCGCCTGTTTTCCCCTCACCCTGAGCTTTGAACTGAGAGTCGCACAGTGGCAGGCAAGGCTTTGTTCGAGTTCTTCGAAGCTCTCCTTCGGCTGGTCAAAGGAGATCCCGCTGCATAGCGAGATGCTCTTCTCCACCTCCTTGGGGATGGAGGGCACTCCGCGAAGCTCCCTTGCTGTCCGCAAGCCGGTGATCGTGCAGTGCTTTTCAATCCACAGGTCATCCCTTGCGATGAAGTCCTGGGCTGTACGTACCCCCAATCTCAACAGCAGGGCCTCCCGTCTTCTCCCTATCCCCCAGACATCCCCGATCAAAGTCTCTTTCAGCAGAATCCGCTCCTCCTCGGGGTGGAGTATCCTTACCCCGCCAGGGAGGCGTTTGCCCTCATGGTTCGCCAGTTTTGCCAAGGTCTTGGTACGGGCAAGCCCAAGGGAGACCGGTATGCCGGTCAGACGGATAATCTCATCGCGCAGGGATTGCACTTCACTCTGAACGGGGTCCTTGAGGGAGAAGAACGCCTCATCGATCGAATAGACCTCCCTGTTTCCCACAAGGGTCAGCAGGGTATCCATTACCCTGTCCGAGAGGTCCTGGTAGAGGGTGTAGTTGGAAGAGAAGATGGCGGCTTTGACATTTTCAAGGCGTTCGCGCTCCTCAAACAGAGGTGATCCGCGTTTGATGCCAAGTTTCTTGGCTTCGCTGGAGAGGGCGACGATACACCCATCGTTATTCGAAAGGACCACTACTGGAATTCCACGCAAGTCAGGGCGGAAGAGACGCTCACACGAGGCGTAGAAGCTGTTGCAGTCACACAGTCCTATCATCTGAGGCTTCTCACTACAGCGGTGACCACACCGAAAAGGACCAGCTCCTCCTCCTGGGCCATGTGGATGTCGGAAAAATCAGGGTTTTCAGCATGGAGGATAACTTTCCCCCCCTTGATAAGAAGTGTCTTTACGGTGAAAGATCCCCCTACCTCCGCTACGATGACGTCGCCATGCTTTGCCCTGAGGCTGCGATCGACCACCAGGATATCCCCGCTGAAGATCCCTTTCATCTTCATGGAGTCACCGCTGCAGCGAAGGCAGTAGGTGTTGGCCTTATGCTTGAAAAGCAAGGCATTGAAATCGAGGCTGTCCTCCCTGCTGTCTTGGGCAGGGGAGGGAAAGCCACAGCTTACTGTCTCGAGAAAGAAAGGTATGTGCAATTCATTCATGGCTCATATAATCATGGAAGAGTTAACATATGTCAAGTAGTCTTGGGTGGTAGTCTCTTTGTCTGGGATGGGAGGGTTGCAAGCCATATGGATTGGACAAAGGCCCTTATGCAAAGCATATGCAATGCACCCGCTAATTCCAGAAAGGTATTGGAGAAAACAACAGCTTTGTCTATACTTGAGGAAAATGGAGAGTTGCAATGGAAGAAACAATGGTGATCAGGGTGACAGGGGGGAGTATCGAACGGGCCCTTCCCCTCCCTTTGCACGCCCCTTGGGGTGGTGCGGAAGATGTGGAGGCCTCAGTACGGCTTAGTCATGAGGGACGGTTCCTCCATCTGCGTTATTCCATTCAGGAGCCTCAGCTCAGGCGCATGTGTACTGAGCATAACCAGAGAGTCCATACGGACAGCTGTATGGAGATTTTTCTCCAGCGTGAAGGGGAGGACGAGTATGTGAACTTCGAGTTCAGCGCCAGTACCAAGGCCCTTGTAGGGCGTGGTAAAGCGCGTGAAGGGCGTACTTTGTACCCGCCCTTTGTCATTGACCAGATTCCCATTACTCTTACCCTGCTTGAAAACAACAATATCCGCAGCCGCTATCGCCTCGATGCGGCAATCGATCTTGTTCTCTTCGGCCTGATGAAAGAGGGGGAAACCCCCTCCTTTCTCAAGCTTAAGGGAAATATCTACAAGTGCGGGGACGGGCTTAAGGTACCTCACTATCTCTGCTATGCACCGGTAGGGACACTCAAGGCGGACTTTCATACCCCTTCCTATTTTGTTCCCCTCAAGTTTCTCTGATACAAGGAGTGCGACAGGCCCTAAAGCGATGAGATGGTTTCAGGGCCTGCTGGTACGCTTTCCCTGATAGTTTCGGATGTTCGGATTCCAGCTCTCCGACCCGAAAAAACTCTCTTCCCCGATAAGCTTCTCCAAGGCGAGATGTGCCAGGTTTTGGCCGAATATTGCCGTGATGGTGGGCAGGCTTCCCAATACGTTTCGTCTCCGCCCCTGGTCGCTGATCTGTTCGTTGAACTCAGATCTCTCTTCCTCTTCAGGACTCTTGTAGGTAAATCGGACCACCTCCGGTGAGTAGACGACCCGAATACCCTTTCCCACACCCCTTTTCCGCAGATTTGACCGGACCTGTTTCGCAAGGGGACACCCGTAGGTATCCATAAGGTCCCCTGTCCTCACCAGGGAAGGGTTCCTTCTCAGTGCGGCTCCCATGCTGCTTACAATGGGAACCTGCTTCCTGTAGGCAGCTTCCAGGAGGGCGCATTTGGGGTTGAGGGAGTCTATCGCATCAATGACCAGATCCACATCAGGGGAGAATATCTGCTCTACAGTCTCGTTATGGACGAACAGCGGAAGCTCCTCGACAATACAATAGGGATTTATCGCCTTGACGCGCTCTGTCGCCACCTTGATCTTGGGGAGTCCTATGGTAGGGTGTGTTGCCAGTATCTGACGATTGAGGTTGGTGATGCTGATCGTATCAAAATCGACCAGACGTACCGATCCTATGCCGCTGCGGACAAGGGATTCGAGACACATGCCCCCCACAGCTCCCAAGCCCACCACCGCCACCTTCTTGGTATGCAGTGCTTCGATGGCACCATCACCGAGCAGGCGCGTTATTCGTAAGAATTGCTCTTTTTGCATTGTTGTTCCTTATCAGAGTCTCCCTGTCCTTGTGCATGACTCGCCCGATAAGGGCATACTGGTCTTCAAGGACTTGGCTGTAGGGCAGCATATCTGTTTCGTAGTCGGTCTCTATAGCGAAATCTAGTGAGGCGAGTTCCTCTATCCTCTTGGCCAGTCTCGTTTTTTCGACCCCTGGTGCCAAGGAGAGGATGCACCCCTTTCTTGCCGCTATCCTCGCAGTTTCCACGCTTCCTGTAAAGGCATGCCAGAGGATGGGGGGCAGTCGGCTTCCTGCCTTTGTAAGGCAGGAGAGAAAGAGCCCATCGGATTGCACTACATGGACAGTGACGCTTCTCTCTAAGGAGTATGCAAGGTCCAGGCTGGCGAGCAGGAAGCTTTGTTGGTTTTCCAGATCCCCAAATCGCTTGTCCAGGCCTATCTCCCCTACCTGCACTAGAGGGTTGTCTTGCAGAGCCTGGGCCAAGACGTCTATTGAAGGCAGGCTCCTGTTTGCCAGGGCTCCAAGTGCTCCAATTGCAGGAGAGGGGAGGTTTGCAACCCTTGGCCATTCATCCTGGTGGGAAGTGCAGTAAAGGGCATCATATACTTCTTTTTCACCACTCAGGTGGCGATGGGCGTCAAACATACCGTATCCTAGAATCTTAGGCAGGCTTTGGTCAAGTTACAGCAACAAGGTAGGGGAGCGTAGAATTAAATGGGTTTAACTCTGTAGTCAAAATGGGTGATAGAATTAAATAAGTTTAACTCTTTAGCCGAAATCGTTAATAGAATTAAATGTGTTTAATTCTATTGTTGATTGTATGGTTAGATGCTATGATTATGAGCGAGGGTAGCTACATGAAAAAAGGCTGGGTACAACGAGAACTCTATCTCAAGAGAATTCGTCCCTTCTATGACTCGGAGTTGATCAAGGTTATCACAGGGGTCAGGAGATGTGGAAAGTCAATACTGATAAAACAGATACGACAAGAGTTGTTGGAGACAGGAATAGAGCCTGAGCGAATTACCTATCTCAATTTTGAAGATTATACACTGAGGTCCCTGAAAGACCCTGATACACTTCATGCGCATATGGTCGACTTGCTCGATCCAAAGATAAAACACTATCTTCTTTGCGATGAGATTCAGAATGTCAAAGACTTCGAGCTGGTGGTCAACTCGCTCAGATCTACATTTGATGTAAGCATATTCCTTACTGGATCCAATGCACGATTGCTTTCAGGGGATCTTGCTTCGCATTTGGGAGGGAGGACGATTTCACTGAAGATGATGAGTTTTTCCTTTAGTGAATTCTGTACCTTCAGTGAGTTGCCTCTTGAGAAGAGTAGTCTGAACGAGTATATGAAATGGGGTGGATTTCCCTTGGTGTGTAGCGCACATACGGAGGAGATGAAGTACGCTGTGCTTTCAAACCTGTATGATTCCATTGTCTTGAAAGATATTATCATGCAGAGCAAGGTCTCCTCCCCCCATGTCTTGGCAAAAGTAGTGGAGTATCTTCTTAGTACGAGCTCTTCAACCGTTTCAGGAAGTTCAATCACTAAAGCGCTCAAGGCAGACCATGTGAAGATCTCAGAACCTACGGTATATGACTATATTCGCTACTGTGAGGACGCATGTATCATTTCAAAAGTTGAACGTTATGATATCCGGGGAAAAAAGATCTTGTCTTTCGAACAGAAAGCGTATGCCGCTGACCTTGGCCTGTTCCAATTGAAAAAGAATCGAGTGAAAGGGGAGTACGGAGCCCTTATGAAGACTCTGGTGTTTAACGAGTTGGTTGGACGTGGATACAAAGTTTATATCGGAAAGGCCCAGAACGGGGAGATTGATTTTATTGCCCAGAAAGGGGGTAAGAAACTTTACATCCAAGTGGCGTATGTGTTGGATAGTCCCAAAACTATCGATCGTGAATTTGGAGCCTTCAAGGATATTGAGGACAACTATCCCAAGTACGTAATTTCTTATGATGACTTGCAGCATTCGGGAGTGGACGGTATCATCCATCTTCCCTTGCTTACTTTTTTAACCGACGAACATGCCATACACTAGGTGTTTCTTGTCAGGGATCATACTAACTAGGACCTCCGGCAGTCTCCTCACAGCACCAAGGCAATATAAGTAGCCACTATGCTGATGAGTATCGGGAATATCATGCCACCTTTGATGTAGGCGATGAGAAAGGATGCCCCTATGCCGGCAAGCCCTGCATACCACTGGGGGGAGAAGTCCAGGATAACCCCTGGGAAGACCAGCGGGCCCAACGCTGCTATGGGTAAGAGGCGCATGGCCCGTCCTACAAAGGGGGGCAGCTTGTCCAGGGCCTTGGTGTAGTAGGGCAGGACACGTACTCCAAAGGTTGCAAGCGCTGTAGCGAGTATATAGACAATGGTTGGGATGGTTTCTCTCATGGCAGGGCCTCTGGTTCTTTGATGATGATAGCTCCAAATACAGAGGCACTGAGCATGGAGATGACAAAAGCCCATCCGCTGCCCATAGAGAGGCCGAGGATGAGGATGGAGTTCATGATCGCAGAGAAACCTGCGACCATGAGCACCATGATCCCTTTCTGACGCAACTCCTGGGCGAATAGGGAGATGAACATCGCATAGAGGGTTACCCCTACTGCCATCTGCAGTTCTGGGGAAAGCACCATTCCAATGAGAAAGCCAAGGGCTGTGCCTCCCACCCATCCTGCGTAGGAGACCCCTTGCAGACCGACCATATAGGGCCAGGATAGCTTTTGGTTGTGCAGCACCGCTACCGAGAACACCTCGTCGGTGGTGCCATGGGCTATTATTAGGCGTTTGGGGCCGTGGATGCCCTCCTCCAACTTCTGACTGAGGGCGGCTCCCATGAAAAGATAGCGTAGATTGATCAGCAGGACCCCGATGAAGATTTCCAAGAGAAGGGCTCCTGATGCAAGCAGGTTTATGGCCAAAAACTGTCCGCTGCCGGCGAAGTTGGTGACGGAAAAAAGCACAGCTTCCCAGATCTTCAGCCCAACATCCCTACAGACAAGACCGAAGGCCATGGCTGTGGGGAAGTAGCCCACGCATATGGGAAACCCTTCACGAACACCTCGGGCGAAGGTGAGGCTCTCTTGTGTACTGCTACCTTTCATATGGAGGATAGTATTGCTTTGGCCCTTTCTCTGCAAGGGCCGATTATGGTACACTTTTCCTCATGGGGGATGCACATGGCCATTTATCTAGCTAATACAGGACTTGAACTTCTTATCAAAGGGGATTCGCTTGACGAGGAACAGCTGCTCACCTGGTTTAAGGAAGCCAAAAGGATCCCTGCAGTGCAGGGTGCCTACTACAGCAAACTGTTCGACAGCGGGCTGGAGTTGGTCTACAGGACCGTACAGCAAGGCGATGACCTTCAGATAGCGGGTCTTGACATGCATATGAGCGGAGGGTGCCTCTGGATGGCAAAGCCTCTTGCTCGTGTTGGTGAAGGCGAAGCGCTTGCTGTATCACTTCTGATGACAAACGCTGA
>DUPO01000141.1 GCA_012838275.1 Spirochaetales bacterium | reverse complement strand
TTCTACTCTGACCCGCCTCACAGGATTTTTCCCCGTTCGCCGGCGGTAATAGGAAGGAAGGTGCAAAACTGCCACCCTCCCAAGAGCGTGGGTACAGTAGAGAAAATCCTCACTTCCTTCAAAGAGGGGAGCGAGGATTCTGCAAACTTCTATCTGACTGTAGGAGGGAGGTTTGTCCACATCGAGTACTTTGCCGTACGCAATGAGGATAACGTCTACCTGGGGACCTTGGAGGTCACCCAGGATGCGACCCACCTCAGGGAGTTGGTCGGGGAGAAGCGATTACTGTAGGGGGCAGGGAGATGGAGATGTAATTCTTGAGCAGAGTTGCCAAAGGGTTCTTCTCCATATCCAGGACTTCCATCTCACGCAGTGCATTCTCGGGGCTGTCTGAAGCATGGGCTGCATTGACACGGATGTTCGTTCCAAACTCGCGTCTTATGGTGCCGGCCGGTGCTTTTTCAGGGTTGGTGGGGCCCAGGACCTTGCGGATCTCTTCAACAGCATTGACCCCTTCATAGATGAGAACCATGGACTTGACAAGTCCCGGGTCCTCCAGGTTCTTCCCTTCGCAGGCGCTGGGCTTCAGGCCCGACATGAACTCTACGATGGTCTCGAACTGCTCTTCGGAGTACATGTCACCGAAGCTTTCGGTCAGGATGTCCTGGAGCTGGTCGGGGAGCAGGATGTTGAAATCCCTTTCAAGGAGCTCCCTTGCCTGCATGCCGTACACAGGTGCGAGCCTTTTCTTGAGGCCGTCCTTGATGGGCCCGTAGAATTGCAGGGCTTGGGCTACGGACATCTTAAGCACTTTCATGCCGATGATACGCAGTCCTGTCCTGGAGAACATGTCGATGATCATGCCGGGGCGGGAGGAAGCATATTTCCAGTTGTCCGGCTTTATGATCACCAAGGTCCTTTCGGTTCCGTCATGCTTGTGTCTGGTCTCAATGATGTTCTTCTGCTCTGGCAGCCATGAAGCGAAGAGTGAGAGGGTGGTGTCGGCTTCACTTTGAGTCAGGGCAGTCAGGACCGCAGGTTCAAAGTAGGTGACAGCGGTGTTGGACTCGTCGGTGAATATGAGGTCGGCATAGGTGTCGCGTATGGACTGGCCTGTGACCATCTCAACTGCACTGGCGTCGGGCTGGAAGGCCCCGCATACCTGCGCAAGTTGGGTGCAGGGATCTTCGCCTCGGAATACCAGCAAGAGGGAGCGGTGGCGGTATCCACCGGAGGGTGCGAGATTTTGCTCTACATAATCACCAAGTATGACGGATGCGATGAAGCTTTCCGCCTTTTCCCGGTTTCGGATTATTGACGCATAATCTTGGGCTATCTTCAGATCCATGGCGATCATCTGAGCGCCAACCAGTTCCAATGATATTCGTGATAAGAGTCTGGACAAGACCCCTCCTGTACGACTTTTTGCTACAGTGTATGGGGTCACCAGAACATATGACAAGGACTGTTCCATGAGCAGCCTCCTTCTAAGATGTCTGTATCCACAATCCTACAAGGGGTTGACATCATTTGTCCATTACAGATTGAAGAAAAAATACCTAAATGACAGCTATTTGGCAAGATTTCATAGCAATCAATGAAGAACTGTGGTTGTTGGGAGTGGTCCCCGCACAACAGGCGCTGTCCACGCTGATGGAAAGCTCGGGTCGGAAAGCCTTCAGAAGGAGGGCGTTGGAGATGACGCAGATATCGGTACAGACCCCCACAAGTTCCACGTCCTTGATATCGGGTCTCTGCCTTATTGCCTCGGCCATCTCAACCGATCCGAAGGTGGGCTTCTCGAAGAACCTTCCCTTTTCTGCAAACTGCTGAAGCTCATCTATCAAATCATGCCCCTCCGTCCCCTTGATACAGTGTTCGACGGGCAGGCTTTTGCCTTCTAGAGTCTCAAGGTAGTCCTCTTGGTGCGTATCAAGGGTGAACCAGAGCTCCCCCTTGTGGGAGGCTACCTTCTCCTTGGTTTTCTGGACTATCTTTCGGGCCTCATCCGTACCTAGGGAGCCGTACACAAAATCCTTTTGCATGTCGACTACGATCAGCAGCGAATCAGAACGAGGTTTTCCACAGTCCGTGTGTTGAACAGTATGCATATACATCTCCATGATCTTTGTCGGTATAGACAGCAGTGGCCATGCTGTTGCTCTTTATGTCGCTGCGCCTAACCGTTTGTTTTGTGACAAAAACGATAAATTTTATATGGTGGTCTTCCGATTGGGGATGGGGCTTGCTGCCCACATTCACATACAGAAGCCCGTCCCTGTGCTTTAGCGAGGGGAGGTGGTACTCTGAGCCTTCTCCCTTTTCCTTTACCTTCAGCCTCTCCATCGGTTGGCCGCAACAGACAAGCGAATGCCCGCCGTTTTCAACAAGCTCCACGACAGAATTGCAAACCGGACACCAGTAAAATACAATGTTTCTGGCCATAGTGCCTCCTCACATGTCAAACGTACTTCTCTTCGCAGAAATATCCAAGGGCTTTCCTATCGTTTCAAGCTGATTATTGGTATTCCTCGCCAATTCTACACTGTGAGCAAGGAGATATCCGAAGCCCTTCACACCCCTTGCTTTGTATGGTAGGCTCGAATCTTGCATAACGCTTTTGGGGGAATGTGATGAATCTCATGTTGCAGGAAAAGGATACTTCCTGCCTGTATGACACGCCGTTGTTGCACCAGAGTTCCTTCTGGTCACATGTGAAAGAAAACCAGGGCTACCAGACCAAAGCCTTCGACATAAAAGTCCGCTCTTCAGACATATCGAACATGGAAGGATCGTCCTATCTGCTTGACGATGTGCTGGTGCTGCTCTCTCCGATAAACCGCAACCAGAGCATAGGGTATGTTCCCTACGGACCTGTGCTCAAGCCGCTGGAAGACAAGATGGGTCCGTTTCTTGAGGACCTCTCCTTGCAGCTTCAGGAGAAGCTACCTGACAACTGCATCCTGCTCAGGTATGACCTGCCATGGCAACGCATCTGGGAAGATGAGGAAGTCTCCCTGCAGGCTCAGCAGTTGCGCCTGAACTGGGGCACCTCCTCACACCATATCCGCAAGTCCTGTTCCGACCAGCTGCCCTGTGATACCATGTTCGTCGATCTGAGGGGAAGCGAAGAGGAACTGCTTTTGCGCATGCACCATAAGACCCGTTACAACATCAGGCTGGCACAGCGGAAAGGGGTGGAGGTCAGACAGGTCACCCGTAAGGATCTGCCGGTTTTCTATGCCCTCTATACAGAGACATGCCAGCGCAACAACATCCAGTTGCATGACCTCTCCTTTTTTGAGTCATTGTTTGTCTCGGGAATGGAGGAGCCGTGCTTCTCCCTGATGGTTGCCTATCTTGATGGCATTCCTCTCTCCTCGATGTTCCTCTCCCGTTCAGGTGATCGCGCGACCTATCTGTATGGAGCCTCGTCCTCCTTCAGGCGCAACAGCATGAGCACCTACGCCCTCCAGTGGAACGCGATACAGTTGGCACGGTCATGGGGGTGCACCAGCTACGATCTGTTCGGGGTTTCCCCCCGTGAGGACAAGAGCCACCCTATGAGCTCTCTTACCACTTTCAAGAAAGGCTTCGGAGGGGAGTTCTTCCATCGCATGGGGTGTTGGGACTTCCTCTACGACCAGAGCCAGGGCGAAGATTTCTATGCCTATGAAATGAACGCCAAGGGCTATCACTGCCGTTGAAATAGCAGAGTGACATCACCTTTGCAAATCATGCCGAGAGAACCTGCCTTCGTGTCATCCAGTGTGTATTCGATGATACAGTTACCCATGGTTGGGTCTGCGAGCATCGAGCGGGCATGGGCGATGGCATTGGCTTCAATGAGACCTCCACCGACACTGCCTTGGGTTGATCCGTCGCTGAAGAGAGCTATCTGAAACCCCACATCACAAGGGGCTGACCCGCTCTTTCTGATTACCCGGGCAAGAATGAACCCCTTTTCCCTCGTAAGGGATTCCAGAAGCCGGGGGTCGAGACGGACACGTTTCACGTCCTGGCGGTAGGTGCTGATTATCTGGGCCATTATGCTGATGGCTATCTCTGCTGCTGTCACGGCTCCAATGGGAAGGCCGATGGGTGAGAAAACCTCCCTGAGGCTCTCCTCATCAACTCCCTCCTTCTTCAGGTTATCCATGGTGACTGCCACTTTGTTCCTGCTTCCTATCATGCCGATATATGCGTGAGGGAGCTTCAGACATTGTTTTAGGCAGTACTGGTCAAAATTGTGTCCGCGAGTGATGATCACGAAGTGGGGCTTGATCCAAGGCTGTTCCTTACTCAACGTCTCTTCAAACGGAGCACAATATAAGGTTGCTTCAGGGTAGATGCTGCTGTTGCAGTACTCCTCGCGTTCGTCGAGGATTGAGATATCCAAACCCAGCTGGATTGCCAGGCTGTAGAGCTCCTTGGCAATGTGCCCGCCTCCACAGAGTACCAGTTCAATCTTGGAATCCAACTGCTCCACAAGCAGGTCTTCCTGCTGCCAGTCATGATCCTGCTTTGCAAGGGAGGCTATCATCCTATTTCCTAAAAAGAGAGCCTCGTCACCGATACCCTCCTTTGTCAGGACAGTCTTGCGTATCAGAGTCCCCTTTTTCAGCCTTGCGAAGAGAGTTGCATAGTATCGGTTCATGATCGCTCCTTATGGTATAAGCCGGTAAGTGCTTCCGTTCATGCAATCCGGTGAAAAGTGCTTGTAGGATATCATGGGAAAGATGAGTTTTCCATTGAATTATTGAGAAAACAATGGTTAACTAAAGATAGTTTATGAGATGCAAGGGAGTGCGGCGTAGCACTTTGCCCTTAAAGGATCGATCATGGTTAAACTGACTTCTCTTGTCAAAACCTCCGGATGTGCTGCAAAGCTGCCCCCCTTACAGCTGCATGAGGTGCTGGATTCAATTCCTCATACCCCCTGCCCTGAACTGGTAGGGGGGTATGAGAAGAGCGATGATGCTCTGGTCTATCGCCTGGAGGATGGGACGCTGGTGATCCAGAGTGTGGACTTCTTCCCTCCCATGGTCGACGACCCCTACATCTTTGGGCAGGTTGCGGCGGCTAATGCCCTCAGTGATATCTATGCCATGGGCAGCGAACCGAAGATTGCGATGAATCTCATCTGTTTCCCTTCCTGTCTGGATCTGGAAATCATGAGGCAGATCATGCTTGGCGGAGGGAGCAAGGTAGCTGAGGCCGGGGCCGTGGTGGGCGGAGGCCATACCATAAGTGATCCGACCCCAAAATACGGATTGTGTGTCACAGGTTTTGGAAAAGAGGGGTCGTTGTGGAGGAATGAAGGCGCTCGGGTCGGAGACCTTTTGGTACTGACCAAGAGCGTGGGGGTGGGAATCATCAACACGGCAGTCAAGGCAGGGGTTGCCAGCGATGAGGCGGCCCGGGCAGCGATAGGGAGCATGATAACGCTCAACAAGTATGCACGGGATGAAGCGTGTGCATTCACTGTCCATGCGGCGACTGACGTGACGGGTTTTTCCTTATTGGGGCATCTGTATGAGATGGCGTCATCCAGTGAGGTTACCATGGTTGTGGAAAGTGCCCGGGTCCCCATATTTCCAGAAGCCAGGCAATACTCGCTCGATGGCATGAACCCCGGAGGCCTGTACCATAACAAGGAGTACCTGCAGGACAAGGTTGCATTCGACCGAAACCTGGAGGAGGTGGTCATCAACATCCTCCACGACCCTCAGACCTCTGGAGGCCTCTTGTTCTCCATGCCTCCTGAGGATGCGCGAACGTACTGCAGGAAAACCGGCTTCACGGTCATAGGGTCGGTACAGGAGAAGGGGGAACTGGCCTTGATGGTCAGGTAGTTACCGTCTTGCCAGGAAGTTGTCAAAAACCTCCAGGACGGAGCCGCCGATGGCCATAGCCTTGTCACTTACTGTTGTGAAATCCGCTTTTAGCCCCCTTGGGTCGATATCGGCGATCTTGAAACCGGTGGGAACAGTCAGGCCGTTGTTGAGCAGGCCTCTTATCATTCCTTCCAGCGGTGCTCGGACAGGGCTCTTCCCAACGTAAGCGATGACTTCATCCTTTTTCACCAGGTCTCCAATCTTACGGTCACTGGAAAAGACCCCTTCATCAGGGCTGTGGATGACGCGTTCGCGTCCGAATCCTGCGATGATGCCGGGTATGCCGGTATTTGCCAGGGCCTCTCCTTCACGGATGATCCTTCCCATAGAGTGACCACGCTTGGTCTCTATGACCACATGGCAATCCTTGCCGGCCTTGAAGCCAGGGCCCAAAGCTATGACAAGCGGGGCGTCAGCCATGGTGGTACCCAGGTTTCTCTTCGCCAGTATTGCATCGACGATGCAAAGAGGTTTGAGTTTTTCAAGAAAAACCCCTTGTGGATCGGCAAGCAGGGGAACCATGCCGCTTTGCAGGACACCCAGCGCCTCATCCACATCACGGCAACGTCTGCCCACCACATCTTCGACTCTGGTCTCACCTTCAAACATCGCCTGGGCAAAACTGACAGTCGTGCGGATTACTGTGGGCTTCTCAGTCTCAAGCACCACAACAGGCAGGCCTGCATTGAACAGCCGCTTGATAACCCCTGTGGCCAAATCCCCACCGCCACGCACCACGACGAGGTCCTTTGCAAAATCACGAAGGTCTTTGCCGCTTCGCCCGTTCTTCTCCTTCATGATCTGAGCTAGTGTGCTCAGAGCTATTTCTGAGGGGGTCTCTGTTCCTATATCAAGTCCTATGGGGCAAAATACCCTCCTTTTTTGGGAAGGGGGTACAGTGAGGCGTTCGAAAAGCATCCTAGCCTTCAGCTTCGATCCAAGGATGCCTATGTACGGGGTGGGGGTTGCTATAAGATATTCCAAAGCGTCTTGGTCAAAGGTGTGCGAAGCGACAACGGTATAGGTGAATCTGTTGATGGATATCTTTTTCAGTCCCTCTGTTATGGTGCGTCCTACCACTCTTTTTTTTGCATGGGCAAAGAGTTCGTCCGTTGCAAACTCCGCTCGTGTCTCCACCACCTGGTAGCCATATCCCAGGGTACGGGCAAGGTTGGCGATCGCTTGGTTCACATGCCCGCCCCCTACAAGCAGCAAATTGGTCAGGGGGATTGGGATGGTGAGAAAATATTCCTTGCCTGAAACTTCAACGCGCTTGTCAAAGCCTTCCTCAAGGCTCTGTTTTGCATGAAGCAGCAGAGCCTCTCGGCTCGTGCCCAGACTCTTTTGGGTAGAGGAGTATAAGAAACGGGAGCTCTCTTTCTCAAGGCTGAAACCAAAGACAAAGGGGATGCCCCTCTGTTCCCATTCGCTGGCTACGGTGAAGAAGGGGCTGCTCGCATCGCTTTGGATTACCTGGATGAATAGGATGACCTCGCCCGCCTTCTTCTTGGCCTCCTGGTCGACAGTGAAGCTTACCGCATAATCCTCTTGCCGCCTTGCAATTGCCTTGTGGGCCGCTTCGATGGCGAAAGCCTCCAAGGCTCCACCTCCGATGGTTGCGGTAATGGCTTTCGAACCTTCCACAAGCATGCTCCCTTGGTTTCTGGATGCGCTGCCGCTCGTTTTGAGGATGGTGACCAAGGCAAATGGGCAGGAGGCCTCTTCAAGCTCGCCTGCCCGGTGAAACAGTGTTTTATTCATGGTTCATTCCTATAGATGAGGTGGTTTGTCTGCATATCGCCAAACCATATCGGACGTGAAAAAGAGGAAGATCCGGAGAGCTTTCTGTACTCTTCGATATCCTCGAACCTGCTCTGGTTGCACAAGATTAGGCTTTTTCCCCTTGCCCGCTTCAAGATCCCTTGCTTATGTGCAAGCAGCTTCCTATAGGTATCAAGGCAGACTCTTTTTTCAGCAAACTCAAGGGGGTATCGCTCTGAACCCAGGCAGTTCTCCTTAAACGGTTTTCCAAGCAACCCCATAGAGACGATAGCTAGGGTCCCTGTGACAAAAGAGGGGACTACCGGGTCTCGTTCCTCATGGATCTTGAGGCCGAGGTTCATCGCCCCGTCAGCTTCCAGGAGCATCACATCATAGCGGTCAAGCAGCGCTTGTAGATGTTCCAGCGGAGGTGCTACGGCCTTGTGTGCGAGATGGGAGTAGAACACCCTCTCCCCTTGGGCGGGGTGGTGGGAGAGGACAGTGTCATTGAGGAAGTAGGTATCACATCCATACTCGCGCTCCTTCGGAAGCTGTAGCTTTGTGGTGGTGGATACCAATACCCGTTTCCCTTCCTCTGCATAGTGCCTTGCAAGCAGTATCATGCTTGTGGTCTTTCCTCCGCTGCCCGTCAGGGCCAGGCAGCGTGAGGAATCAGAGAAATAGAGCTGTATCTCTTCCAATAGGTGTTCCATAAGATAATGGTACCACCTTCGCATTTGGCATGCAATAAGAACTCTTATATAAGTATGCAAGCCCAGTAAGCTGTGTAGAATGGTAGGTATGAATACAAGTGATACAGAAGAGTTTGTAGGGGTAGACATGATAGGCAACCGGTATGTGATGTGCATCTTGAATCCTGACAAGGGAAAACCCAGCTACACAAGTGGGCGCAATGATACGGAAGGCGGTCAGTTGAAGTTTCTCAGCAAGCTGACAGATCGTAGCGAGGTCCTGATTCCCTCTTCAGCCTTGGCCATCCGTGCCCTGCTCCTGTTTGGGGAGGAAAGGGTGCATATCGCACCGATGGGAAGCCTGTGGTCCGCATGGGAGCGAGCAGGGGTGAAACGTGGAACGGCCATGGCGAAGTTTGCCGCAATCTATCTGATCGACGAGAATCTGCCTCCCTTGGAATTGAGCAAGGAAGAGATTGCACAGATTCACAAGGACCACGCTTTGGAGTTGGAACAGATAGAGCGCATAGGCTCAGATGCCGTAAGGATAGTGGAGGCTGTACTCAGTGGTGAGGCGACTAGCAAAGATTTTGATACGGCGGTCAGAAACGAATACCAGAGCGGTATCAAGCCTGGCGGTAGAGGGGAGGGTGAGGCACCGGCGCCCTTATTCGATGAGGAGGACACCTCGTTCCTTGCACAGCTATGCCGGGCGTTGGAGAAGATCAAGTAGGAAATTCAGCTTTCTTGTAGGGAGATTGCAGACAAGGGACGCAAATGCGTCCCTTGTCCAATAGGTATCTTGCAGCATCCCTTAGCGGGGCAGTGCAAGGATATCCTTTAATGCAGGATTTTTCTGAAGGTTCAGGACGAGGTCCCTCTCTCTTCCCTTGTTCACATAATCCTTATCTTCAAAGGTGTAGTGGAAGTTGGTATGGATGTCGTAGGTGCCTTCCATGAGGGCAAATGCATCTTCGGTCATTACCAGCTCTTCGTCGGTAGGGATGACAAAAATCTTGACGGCAGAGTCATCGCTGCTGATCTCAAACTCTCCGTTGCGGCATGAACAGACCTCATTCTTATGTTGGTCCAGCTTCGCTCCAAAGATTTCGATACCCTTGCAAGCACCCTTGCGGATGTGAGGGGCCATCTCTCCGACACCTGCGGTGAAGACGATCGCATCAACGCGACCATCAAGCAGGGTGGCATAGCTACCGATGTACTTGGCAAGGCGGCGGCACTCCATGTCAATGCTCAACTGAGCCTTTTCATCGCCTTCCTGGGCTGCCTTACGCACATCTCGGCGGTCACTTCTGCCGCAGAGGCCTATAAGTCCGCTTTTCTTGTTGAGTGCGGTATCCATCTCGTTGGCTGTCATGCCGGTATTGTCCATCATATAGGGAATGATGGCAGGGTCGATATCGCCTGAACGTGATCCCATGATGAGCCCTTCCAGAGGGGTCAGCCCCATGGAGGTATCAATACAGATTCCATTTTTCACCGCACAGATCGAGGCTCCGTTACCAATGTGACAGATGATGACATTGGTATCTTCATTCTTCTTGCCCAGTAGTACTGCTGCACGCTTTGCACAGTAGAGGTGACTGGTTCCGTGAAAACCGTAGCGGCGGACATCATAGTCGGTATACCACTCGTATGGGACGGCATACATGAAGGCTTCTGGGGGCATGGTCTGGTGCCAAGCGGTATCCAGGACGATGGCCTGGGGAACATCGGGCATGGCCTTGCGTGCGGCCTCAATTCCCATGATGTTTGCAGGCATGTGCAACGGTCCGAGTGCAATGACGGATTTCAGTTGTTCGACAACCTCATCGGTTATGAGTGCGGATTTCTTGAACACTTCACCACCATGCAGGACACGATGGCCAACCGCCCCTATCTCAGAGAGGCTCTTGATGACACCATAGTCTGAATCAAGCAGCATCCTGATGATGAGCTCGATCGCTTCCTTATGGGTGGGAGATGAGAACTTGGTACGGTATTCGCCGTTCCCTGTTGCTTTGTGTTCGATTGTCGAATACTCAAGGCCAATGCGTTCTACTACGCCGACAGCCAGAATATCCTTGTTGTCCCAGTCATACACTTGGTACTTAGCAGACGAGCTGCCACAGTTCAAGGTCAGAATTACCATGAAAGACTCCTATATTGTGTAAAAAATTATTACCTATGCTTGAAATTAGTCCCACGACATTAAACCACTTCTGCAAGGATTAATCAACTGAAGCAAATGGATAGGGCATATTTCTTTATCCATATGAGAAAACTACTGCTCTTTTGTATTCTGGCATCCTTGCCTGTACTATCAGCAAAAAGCAGCATGGCTGTTACTCTGGACCCTTCTGTAAAAACGTATAGCATTTCAGTTGCACAGAATGATTCGAAAAAAATTTGGGACGGACAGCTGACCTTTGTTTTTCCTGATGAACTGACAATTGCATTTCCTTCCCGTCTTAAAGTCGGTTTGGGCCCCGGAGTGCTAAGTTTGGGGTATGGTGGGTTTTGGCAGGATTTTTCCCTATTGCCTCATTTTTCAAGGGAGCAGGCCCTGCTTTATCAGGGAGATTCAGGAACACGCGTTGCTCTTTTCAGGGGAGGGGGACAGCAGGCAATAGGCGCCGAGCATGCCTTGGCTGGGACAAAAGTCAGTTTCCTTGCTTGGACGCAGGCTAAGCCAGTCCTCCACTCCTATCAGAGAGAGTGGGGTGCAGTTCATGCTGCTTGGGGAGTTGCTGCTAAAGTGCTGTTAAAGCCCGCTCCCTTTGTCTTGGGTGCGGAGGCTCTTTTCACACCGGTTACCGGAGTGAAAGCCTTCGTCTCCTCCTCTTTCAAATATGCCGGATGCTCTTTGGGTTTCGCATACGGGCAGGAGCCTTATCCCACCAGGTACTCCTTCGGCCTTGACTTGAAGAGCCGTCTTATCCGGGCAACCTTTGAACTGGAGGATTGGCTTGGGAGCGAACCTATATATGGGGGATACTCCACTATCCGCAAAAGAAGGCAGAGCGGGAGTGTACAGGTCTCCTTGGCAGCGGGCTATCTGTTTTTTTCCGTTTCAGATACCTATGAGTTCAAGCTTAGGGGCTCTGAATCGGGTAGGGTCGTCCTGCAAGCAAAATGGGTAGGTCGCTTTGGACAGGCATCAGCTCATTACAAGCAGAAGCGGGGTGGCACAAACGTGGTGAGCGGGGAGGGGGAGTACAAGCTCACCCTGCTTTTGAACAAGGTAACTCTCTCCTATTCGAGTGAGGGGTATGAAATGGCGATTGCGGATTCGGTTGTCATCGGCGGTGGGATCGGGACATGGAAGCTGAAGAAGGGTATGGGGAAGGCCGTATCCCTAGTCTTGTCGTACGCTGTCACCAGCGGCCTATGAACTGAATCTCAGGGCGTAGTTTTACTCCGGTCCTCTTGAGCACCTCTTCCTGCATCAGCAGCAGCAAGGAGTGGATATCACTGGAGGTAGCTTTGCCGTCGCTGTTGATTATGAAGTTGCAGTGCTTGTTGCTGATCATCGCCCCTCCTATCTTTTTTCCCTTGAGGTTGCAGTCTTCGAGGAATTTTCCGGCATATCCCTCCGGAGGATTGGAGAAGATGCTGCCTAAGCTAGGGTTTTCATAGTGTCCCTTCTCCTTTCGCTTGTGCTTCACCTCATCCTTTTGCTTTTTTGCTTCAGAGGTGTGTAGTGTAGGGTTGAGCCTGAAGCCCGCTTCGTAGATGATGATGTCCTTTCTTCCGCTAAATGGGGAGTGCCGGTAAGAAAATTCATCACTGTGGGCCTGTTTCCTATGGAGTTTGCCATCATAGGTCATATAGTCGACATAGTAGAGCAGGTCGCTGATAGCCATGCCGTTCGCCCCTGCATTGCCATAAATGGCACCACCGACGCTACCAGGGATTCCTCCGAGCAATTCCAGGCCCGAAAGACCCGCTTCGAGTGAGAAGTCTATAACACGGTCAAGGGCAAGTCCGCTTCTTACGCAAAACATCTCACCTTGCACATGCCTTCGAGCCAGGTGCGAGGTAATGATCGTAAGGCCCTCTATCCCCTCGTCACTGATCAGGGTATTGGTCATGCCTCCGAGGATTGTTATCGGTAGGGAGTACCTTTTGGCATAGTCCAGCAGAGCCCTCAACTCTGAAAAATCAGTCGGAAAGGCCGCCAGATCAGCACTCCCTCCCGTATTGATCGAGCTCAGGGAGGCAAGAGAAAGGTTGGGAACCAGCAGTTCGTCAAGGTTGATTTTTTCATGGCTATTGCGTACATTGGTATGCATGGAGATATCTTACCCCCTTTTCTAGGGGTGGGCAACCTAAAGGAGCATTGCATGCCTGTTTCCCTGTACAACACCATGAGTCGCAGTGTAGAGAAGTTTGAACCTATCGACGACAAGGAAGTTGGATTATATACCTGCGGTCCAACTGTTTACAACTATGCACATATTGGAAATCTCAGGACGTATCTTTTTGAAGACCTTTTGAAACGAGCCCTTGTTTTTTCCGGGTATTCGGTCAAACATGTGATGAACATCACAGATGTCGGGCACCTCACCGGAGATGGTGATGAGGGTGAGGACAAGCTGGAAAAAATGGCCCAGAAGACAAAGAGGTCTGTCTGGGACATAGCAGAATACTATAGCAAGGCCTTCTTCAGTGATTTCAATCAGCTTGGGATGATAGCTCCAGACATTACCTGCAAGGCTACTGACCACATCCCCCATATGATCGCGCTCATCGAGCGCCTGGAAGAGAGGGGGCACACCTATGTAAGTGGTGGCAACGTCTACTTCAGCATCGACTCTATCGATGACTACGGCAAGCTTGCCAAACTTGACCTGGAGAGCTTGCGCACAGCTGTGCGTGAAGATGTGACTCAGGATACAAATAAGAAGAACAGCAAGGATTTTGTGCTCTGGTTTACCAAGAGCAAGTTTGGTGAGCAGTCCATGATGTGGGACTCCCCTTGGGGACGAGGCTTCCCCGGATGGCACATAGAGTGTTCGGCCATGAGTATGCACTACCTTGGCGAACAGTTTGATATCCACTGCGGCGGTATCGATGCCATTCCTGTGCACCATACCAACGAGATCGCCCAGAGTGAGGCGGCTACTGGGAAAAAGCCCTGGGTAAAATACTGGTTGCATGGGGAGTTCCTCCTCGATGAGACAGGAAAGATGAGCAAGAGCAAAGGGGAGTTCCTTACCCTCGAGCTTCTGAAGAAGAAAGGCTATGCTCCAATGGACTACCGTTTCTTCTGTCTCGGCGGGCACTATCGCAGTCAGCTGAAATTCTCTTTTGCCACCCTCGATACTGCAGTCACTGCAAGAAAGAATGTATGCGACCGGGTCATCGCCCTCAAGCGGGAAGGCTCCCGTGCAATTGAACTGAAAGGGCGAAAGGCCTTGGACTACAAGGAGGCCTTCACCGAACATATCCAGAATGATCTCAACACCCCCCGCTGCCTTGCAGACCTTTGGGGTGTTCTCAAGGATGATGAACTCTCCTCGGATGAGAAATACTCCTTGGTCCTTATCTTTGATCAGGTCTTTGGCCTGGGGCTTGCAACCTTACAGGTTCCCGAAGAGAAAATCATTGATGATCCTGAGGCATTGGCCCTCCTGAAGAAGCGAACAGAAGCCAAACAGGCAAAAGACTGGGCACTGGCCGATAGGCTTAGAAGCGAGTTGGATGCGTTGGGCTACCTTGTCAAAGATACAGCCTCTGGGCCCTCTTTGGAAAAAAAGATGTAACTTGGTTACCAGTGAGTTGTTAAAGATATGGAAATACAGAGCAACGATGAGCATGCGTTCAAACAAGTTTATGAGCAGGTTTTTCCGATTTTGATGCGTGTTGTATATCATGTCACCAATAATCAGGATCTTGCTGAAGAAATTTGCCAGGAAGCTTTCATCAGATTTTTTGACAAGGGCATGGTTTTTCCTTCCCTTAATGATGCCAAGTATTGGCTCATCAGGGTATCGAAGAATTTGGCCATCAACCAAGTGAAGAGAAAATCGCGTGAGATGGTGATGGTCGACAAGCTGAAGAAGTATCCTACTTCACACTCCAATACGAAAGGGGGTGAGCAGGTTCTCATAGAAAAAGAGACCCGCAAGCAAGTACAGGATGCGATAGAACAGCTTCCGGAGAAGTTCCGCCTGGTCATTGTGATGAAGGAGTATACGGATATGGACTATAAGCAGATCGCCCAGGTTTTGCACATTTCCGAAAGTAATGTGAAAGTGAGAGTGTATAGGGCACGAAAGATGCTTGAGTCATTGCTCACCCAGGAGTAGCCTATGTGTGTAGATGATGAATTGTTGAATACCTATCTTGATGGTGAACTTGATGAGCCATGGAGAACACAGGTTGAAGAACATCTAGGATATTGTAATGCGTGCAGACAGCGCCTTGACCAGCTGAGACAGCTGCAACAGCGCATAGCTTCTGCTGTCCTTTCAGATGAGGATATCAGCCAGAGACAGGCTAGGGTCCTTGCCTATTTTGAAAAAAGCAGGTTTCCCATGAAAGACAAGAAGATGCATATTTTTCATAAGAAAGTTAAGGTCAGGCTTGTTCCTGCAATTATGACGACAGCAGCTGCTTTTGTGGTGGTTTTCATTGGGGCATTTGTCCTCTTTGGAACCAATTCAAGCCAGGCGCAGGATATTCTCCCCGGCATAGCCACCCCTATGGATAGCGCCAATGTCCGTCAGGTTTCCGAAACACAGAGTGTCACATTGGACTCTTTCTCCCTCGAACAGATAGTGCAGCACCTCGATGCCATGGGGTATGCTGTAAAGTTGGAAGTTAAGGCGGTCACGCCTCTGGAATAGTGTATTGACACTTTGTTTCCCCCCCTTGTTGAAGGCTCTACATTGACTTGTAGAGCCTTCTCAATTCTGGTACTATACACGCATTATTTTTCTCGCCGTAGGAGGCCCATTGTGAAGGCAGTAGAATTGCCAAAGGCATACGATCCCAAGGATTTTGAAGACCGCATCTATGAAGAGTGGATGAAGAATGGGATGTTCAAACCTGTTGAGGGGGATGCATCCCCCTTTACTGTTGTTATGCCGCCTCCAAATGTTACCGGCATCTTGCACATGGGCCATGCCCTGAACAACTCCTTGCAGGATATCCTTACCCGCTATTACCGCATGAGCGCTCGTCCCACCCTGTGGGTCCCGGGAACCGACCACGCTGGAATCGCAACCCAGCATGTGGTGGAGCGCCAGCTTGCCAAGGAAGGCTTGCGCCGTCAGGATATAGGACGCGAAAAATTTCTTGAACGCACTTGGGAAGTCAAGGAGAAGCACCATGCCATCATAAAGAGCCAGCTGGAGAAGATCGGCTGCAGTTGTGATTGGAGCCATGAGCGCTTCACCATGGATGAGGGGCTCACCAAGGCTGTTCGCGAGAGCTTTGTCACCTTGTATGAACGCGACCTCATCTATAAGGGAGAGTACCTAGTCAACTACTGCCCCAAGTGCGGTACAGCCCTTGCAGATGACGAGGTGGAGCACCAGGAGCTTGCAGGCAACCTCTGGGATATCCGCTACCCCTATAGCGATGGCAGCGGCTACATCACTGTAGCCACCACCCGTCCTGAGACCATGTTCGGTGACGTTGCAGTTGCTGTACACCCTGATGATGAACGCTATGCATCACTTATAGGCAAGATGCTCAACCTGCCCCTTACTGACAGGAAGATTCCTGTCATAGCAGACAGTTTTGTCGACATGACCTTTGGAACCGGCATGGTGAAGATCACCCCAGCACATGACCCGAATGACTGGCAGTGTGGCAAGCGCCAAGGCCTGGAAGCGATCAATGTCCTCAACCCTGATGGGACGCTGAATGAGAACTGCCCTGAAAAATATCGCAATCTCTCCGCTACAGATGCTAGGGTTCTGGTCGTTGAAGACCTCAAGGCCCTGGGCGTACTGGTCGGCGAGAAGGTGCACACCCATGAGGTCGGGCACTGTTACCGCTGTCACTCGGTCATTGAGCCCTACCTTTCGAACCAGTGGTTCGTAAGGATGGAAGGGATGGCCAAGAAAGCATTGAAGGCGTGGGAAAACGACGAGGTGAGGTTCTTTCCCAAGCATTGGGAGAATACCTATGTGCACTGGCTGGAAAACATCCACGACTGGTGTATCAGCCGTCAGCTCTGGTGGGGTCATAGAATTCCTGTCTGGGAGTGTGTTGATTGTGGACATCTCATCGTAGCAAGAGAGGATCCTACTCACTGTAGTAAGTGCAATTCAACCAACATTGAGCAGGAGACAGATGTGCTCGATACCTGGTTTAGCTCCTGGCTCTGGCCTTTCAGTACCCTTGGATGGCCTGAGAAGAGTTCCGACATGAAGAAGTACTTTCCTACCAATACGCTGGTTACCGGCTATGATATCATCTTCTTCTGGGTATCCCGTATGATCATGGCCTCCTTGGAATTCCTCGATGAGGTCCCGTTCAGAGATATCTATATCACCGGCCTGGTACGTGACAAGCAGGGCAGGAAGATGTCAAAGAGTCTGGGTAACGGGCTCGATCCCTTGGAAGTGGTGGACCGCTATGGCGCTGATGCCATGAAGTTTACCCTCAGTTATATGGCAACCCAAGGTCAAGACATCCTCATCGATATTGAGTCCTTCAAGATGGGTTCGCGCTTTGCCAACAAGATATGGAATGCGGCTCGTTTCCTCCTGATGAACCTTGAGGGTGCGACTCTGCTGGAAATGGGGACATTCGAACTCACCACCATGGATAAGTGGATCTACAACCAGCTTAACCAAGCTGCTTTGAAGGTCAAGGTAGCCATGGAAAACTATAAGTTCAACGATGGGGCACAAGCTGTATATGACTTCTTTTGGAATGATTTCTGTGACTGGTACGTCGAAAGTGCCAAACAAGGCCTCTATGCAGAGCAGCAGGCGAAGAAGGATAGGGTAGTCACCCTACTGCTCGACCTGCTGGCTTCCTCCATGCGCCTGATGCACCCGTTTGTCAGTTTCATTACAGAAGAGATTTATCAGAAGCTGCCCAATGTCACCGACTCCCTCATCACCAGTGCCTATCCTGTCTATCAGGACGATAGGGCCTTCCCTGAGGATGCCCTGCTAGTCTCTAGGATACAGGAGGCTGTGACGCTGCTGCGCTCGGTGAGGAGCGAGCTGGGTATCCCGGTTGATAAGAAAATCCGTGTTGCTATCAAGACAGATAAGGATTTTGTTGCGAAAGACTTCTTCGTAGCGGAGAAGGACCTTATCGCTTCCTTTGTGGGTGCTTCGGAACTTATCATTGACAGCGATGACTCTACTGATGTTTCGGGAGCCTTCCCTGTAGCAGGGACGGGCTATGAGAGCTATGTCTTCGTCAGGGAGGCCATCGACCTGGATAAGGAGATCGCCCGCCTTCAGAAGGACATGGAGAAGAATGAGAAGAGTCTTGAGGGAGT
>DUPO01000011.1 GCA_012838275.1 Spirochaetales bacterium | reverse complement strand
CCGAAGATAGTGATTCGATTCCGTTTCTGAAACTTCCACGGAACCCCCTTGTCTTCTCTTCCCTGCGAACAGTCACTGTCCCCCCGTCCTCAAAGGTGATGAGTCCGCTATGCACAGCAGCCATGCCTATCGTTGATTTTTCGGCATACAGTTCGGTTCCCCATATCTTACCCTCGGCCTTACCGTCCTTTGGGAAGGTCAGCACAACTTGCTCTCCCGCCTTTCTGGGTAGGATCCTGCCTTGCAGAGCCCACATGTCTGTCTTTTCTTCCCTCGGAAGGCTGGTGCTAATTCCCAAGCTGAGGGAGCTTCCTCCGGTTCCAAAGCCCAGGCCCAAGCCTACCTGGGTAGTGCATCCGGCCAGCACCAGAACATATATCAGGAGTAACCCATAAGGTTTACGTCTCTTTTTCATCGGTCTGCTTTCCTTTTTATCAATCATCTAGCTAGTATGGAAAGTCTTACATATCACAGCGTAACGTGCAAGGTCGCCATCACTTTCCGTGACGGCTTATTCGCATCCGGCTCCACTTGGTAACGGATAATCTTGATTTCCTTGGCCTCAGCATCAAGGTCCAGTATATACCATCGGGGTTTGGTCTGTTCGAAGAGGGAGTCTCTTCCATGAAATGCTCCTAAAATAAATTCTGTCGTGGTGGGGGTGAAGGAGTAGAGCACATCTCCTTGGTGATGATGTCCAGCAAGGAAGAGCATTCCTCTCCTCCTGACAAGCAGAGAGATTATTTCCTCCCTTTCCTGGTTATCCTGCAAAGCGAAATAGACCAAAGACGGTTTGCCGTAAAGCGGCATATGTGAGAAGAAAATCTTAGGGCGAGGGTCCTGTTTGGTTGCTTCTTGTAACTCTTTAAGCTGTGTTTTACCCAGTGTCCTGTTTGCCGTATTCAACAGGTAGAAAGAGATGCCCTTATAGGCGACCGCTTGGTACTCAGGTTGTCGTATTATGTTTTTCCAGTCTGCCATATGATTGGTATCTGGGCGGATGTCATGATTGCCCTTGATCGTGAGTATCTCTCGGATGTTTGTTTTTTTGATAAGATCGTTTCTAAAGGAAGCGTATCTGTTGAACTCCTCAGTGGAGGAGTTTTCCGTGATATCCCCTAGGCATATCATGGTGTCGAGGTTTGGAAAATCAGACTGATTCTCCTGTATCCAATCAAAAAACTGATTATTCCTATAATATACCCCGTTGTCATGTCGGTCGAAGTGGATGTCGGTGACAAGCAGCAAAGAAAAGGAGGTGGGACTTTCAAAGGCTTCTTGTATCATAAAGGTATTCCTGTCCTCATCAGCCTTTTTGCCATCGATGACCTGTAAGATGGAGAGATTGCAGGATGAGAGGATGAAAAGTATCATCAGCAAGGGTAACAATCTTTTCATATCCAGGTACCTATTCCTTGTTTCATATGATTTCTTGCAGTTGAATCAGTCCAACAGAGTGAACAGGAGATTTCCCGTTCTGAGACAAATTGGGATTCGTTGGTAAAATCGCTGAGTCTTACCATCGGCCTGATGACTACCATTATATTTTCATTGAGTGCCAGTGATACTGAAAAT
>DUPO01000140.1 GCA_012838275.1 Spirochaetales bacterium | reverse complement strand
GATCGACAGCGAAATGCCGGTCATCGTGCTCTCGCCATCCTCGAGTCACAGACGTAATAAGCTTATCAAGGATTCCGATTGCAAGGCAATAGACTACTTCTTCTATTGGCAAGGTGATCCCACTATCTTCCTTGCGATGATCAAGCTTGTGGAAGACCGTATGAATCTCGACCACGACACGGAGGAAGCCGATGTGCAGGTGATCATCCTTGTGGAGGATTCGGTACGCTTCTACTCCTCCTACCTACCCATGATGTATACCTGCCTGATCGAACAGAACAGGTCCAGTATCCGGGAGGCTTTGAACAACTGGGGAAAAACCCTCAGGATGCGGGGCCGCCCCAAGATTGTCCTCGCACGGACATATGAAGAGGCCGAAAAGCTTTACAAGACGTATCGAAAGAACATATTGGGCATCATCACCGACCTCTCCTACCTGAAGGATGGCGTACACGATAAGGAAGCGGGGCTTAAGCTCACAGAGATGATACTGAAAAAGGATCCGGAAACACCGATCCTCATCCAGAGCACAGATAACGGGTACCAGGAGGAAGCTGAGCAAGCAGGTGCCTGCTATACCTGGAAACTGAGCTCTTCCTTGCTTAGCGACCTTACCAGCTTCATGAACTCCCACTTTGGATTCGGCCCCTTCGTTTTCCGCGACCCCATCACCGGGAAGGAAATTGCGAGGGTGGAGACCATGCGAGACTTGCAGAGGATCCTTCCATCAATACCGGAGGAGAGCTTCGAATATCACTTCAGGAGAAACGAATTCTCCCGATGGCTTCGGGCGCAGAGCCTCTATATACTCGCTGCCAAGATCAAGGCCCTGCAGATACCAGAGAACGGGGATCCGAAAGAGGCGCAACAGAACCTCATCGAAACCATACGCACCTACCGGGCCGAAAGGACCAAGGGCGTCATTGCCCAGTTCAGCAGGGACAACTATGACGAGACCCTTTTCTTCAGCAGGATCGGCAACGGCTCGCTCGGAGGCAAGGGACGCGGGCTTGCATTCATCGACATGGAGCTTAGGGCGAGCGGCATCCTTAAGAAATATCCTGATGTCTACCTCTCCATTCCCAAATCCGTGGTTGTGACCACTGACCAGTTCTCCCAATTCATTGAAGAGAACGATCTCAAGGAGTTTGTCACCGCAGCCCTTCCCGACGAGACCCTGCTAAAGATATTCCTTTCAAAACCCCTGCAACCTGAGCTGGTCCTCAACCTTGCCGAGATAGTGAAGGTAATCCACCAACCTATCACGGTTCGCTCCTCATCACTGCTTGAAGACTCGCACTTCCAGCCTTTTGCAGGTGTCTACGAGACCTGTATGATCCCTAACCAAGGCAGCGAAGAGCAGCGCCTCCAGGAGCTTTGTGACGCCTTGAGGTGTGTCTGGGCGTCGACTTTCTTCAAACAGGCGAAAGAGTACCTCAAGGCTACCGACCATATGCTCGAGGACGAGAAGATGGCAGTGGTAATCCAACAAGTGATCGGTAGCCAACATGGTTCCTACTGGTATCCCAACATCAGCGGCGTCGCCCGATCGTTGAACTACTACCCCATCGGCGGCGAAAAGCCCGAGGATGGAGTGGGACTGCTCTGCTTCGGATTCGGGAAATCGGTGGTGGACAACGGTTCGGTCTTCCGCTTCTCCCCAAGCCATCCCAGAAGGCCGGTGCAACATCTCGGAGGCAACCAGTCCAGCACCCAGAGCAATTTCTACGCCCTCGACCTTGAGGGAGGGTACTTCCCCCTGGAAAAGGGAGGGCTGGAGAATCTGGAGCTGCTGGACATGCAGGAAGCGGAAAAACACCCCGAATCCCTGCGATACATAGCCAGCACCTTTGATATGGCAACCGGCATGATGAGCGAAAACTCCCAGGCAGAAGGCCACAAGATGATCACCTTCAACGGTATCCTCAAGTATGACGCTTTCCCCCTAGCTCCAATAGTCAAGGATATCCTCAAACTTGGAACCGAAGCCATGGGAACTCCCATAGAGATAGAGTTTGCAGTCAATCTCAACAGAAAGGCTCCCAAGAAGCCTGAGTTCAGCTTGCTGCAGATCCGCCCCATCGCCCAAGGCAATGAGGAAAGTGACGTTGAGATAACCCAACAGGAGCGAGAGAGCGCAGCAGTCCTCTCGAACGTAATAATGGGGAACGGGAAGATTACCGATATCCATGACATCATCTATATCAAGCAAGAGAGTTTTGACCCCTCCAGGATGCAGGAGATGGCAGTCGAACTGGACAAGCTCAATGCGACCATGGTCCTCCAGGATAAGGACTATGTGCTTATCGTTGCAGGCAGGCTCGGTTCGTGCGACCCTTGGCTCGGTATCCCGGTGACATGGTCACAGATATCCCGTTCGAGAGTCATCGTAGAGACTGGTTTTGAAGGCTTCCAGGTAGAGCCGAGCCAAGGGACCCATTTCTTCCAGAACATGACAAGCCTGGGGTGTATCTACATGACAGTGAACCCGATCTACAAGTCGGGAAAATTGGACCTGAAGCGTTTTTCGAGCCTGCCCGTATATGATGAGACTCCACATTTCATCCATGCAAGAAGCGAAAAGCCGCTTACCATAAAAGTAAACGGCTTCAAGGGGGAGGGTGTGCTCTACTTGTAGGAACCCGATAGGATGGCAGGCATTGTAGCGTGGTAATCCGATTGGTACGAAATACCCGTTGTGCTTTCATCACTAAGGGCTCTTGAAAAATAGGGCTGCTTTTACAATATAGTTAACATATCATGTTAACCATATGATTGACAAGGCGAGCAAATGAAGATATATTTTGAAACAAAGAAGTTGTTGAAACAATGCTCTGAACAACAGGAAATGGTAAAAACATTTGGACAAAAAATGAGTAAAAAGCTACAACAACGCCTTTTTGAGTTAAAGGCTGCAGGGACTCTTAGTGACATCTCACGGTTACCCCCTGCTCGCTGTCATAAACTCGTCAATCGTCGGTTAGTTTTTTCAGTTGATCTGGAATATCCTTTTCGCTTGCTGTTCATCCCTGCGAACGATCCAGTACCTCTAAATGAAGATGGAAGCATTGATCGAAAAAAGGTCACTGAAATTGAAATCATCGACATTGAAGACACCCATGACCAGGAAAACCAACGGAGGGGCTCAAGATGAGCACACCAAAAAAAGCAAAACGACTCTATGAATTTGAACCAGATTATGCGGTTTCTCCTGCAAAAACCCTGCTTGAGACATTGGAAAGTTTGGATATGACCCAAAAAGAACTGGCTACTCGTACAGGCTTAACAGAACAGACAATTGTTCGGATCCTCAAGGGCGAACAACCCATTACCTTTGAGACAGCTAACAAACTTGAAATGGTTACACAGGTTCCAGCAAGCCTATGGAATAATCTAGAAATGCAGTATCGGCAACAAATGAGTAGAATCAAACAGGCCAAAGCTCTTGACCATGATACTGATTGGTTGAAAGAAGTTCCTGTCAAAGAACTCATGAAACGAGGGGTAATCTCCAAGGAAGCCAGTGGGGCCACCCTTGTACACGAAACCCTGAAATTCTATGGTGTTTCCAGCGTTGATGCATGGAATGAAGTATGGTATGAACCCAAAGTTGCAGCTCGTCGCTCTGATTGTTTTGAGACACAACCAGGCTCTGCTTCTGCTTGGATTCGATTAGGAGAAATCCAAGCTCAAAACATAGACACAGCATCGTACAACAAAGAAAAATTCAAAGAAGCTATCAAGCTGATTCGCGGACTCACTACGAAAAGCCCTAGTGTATTCATCGATGAAATGCGTACTCTTTGTGCTGACAGTGGTGTAGCTCTTTCCTTAGTTAGAGAAGTAAAAAAAGTACCTTGGAATGGAGCCTCAAAATGGCTTTCACCTAACAAGGCAATGATCCTTTTGAGCTTGAGAGGCAAGGGAGAAGATTTGTTTTGGTTCTCCTTCTTTCATGAGGCGTATCATATACTGCATGGGGAAAAACAACGGCTGTATATTGCTGAAAAAAACAGTACAGATATAGAAGAACAAAAAGCAGACAGATTTGCAGCTGAAATACTGATTCCAGCCAAATTCAATGAACAGATTGTAGCGTGCAGTTCAAAGCAAGAAATAGTTGCATTGGCACAAATGCTTGGCATCTGCCCTGGGATTGTCGCAGGACGGTACAGACACCTGACTAAAAAGTGGGCATACTTCAAAGATTTAACAAATACATTTGATTGGACTGAAAGCGAATAATAAATATTTATGCTATAAAACTATCCAACTACAACTCATCCCACCTTTCTGTGGGATGTGTTGTTGGAAATATGCATAAACGTAACAGCCCTACTCCCCAACCTGCTCTATAAAAGCATCCCAAAGGGCATCGCGGGGAGGATTCGCTATAATGGAAAGCTCCTCCTTCTTCACCGGATGCATAAAAGAGATCGATCGCGCATGGAGGCAGATACCCCCATCAGGGTTGGAGCGAGGCG